>JBEKWX010000001.1:0-38631 GCA_049512675.1 Terriglobales bacterium
ATCGCCCGCGCCCTCTATCACGATCCCGACCTGCTGGTATTCGATGAGGCCACCTCCGCCCTCGACCAGGCCACCGAGGCCGAGGTGACGGGCGCGATCGAGTCGCTCCAGGGCCGCAAGACTCTGCTCGTGATCGCCCATCGCCTGGCCACGGTCAAGCATTGCGATCGGCTGGTCTTCATCGCCGACGGCCGGATCCGCGCGTGCGGCCGCTACGAGGAGTTGATGCGCGACGTTGGCGAATTCCGCCGGATGGCGACCGCGGGCGAAACTCGCCCTGCTGGTTGAGCAGGCCGATCGTTGAAGCGGAGTGCAACGGTATGGCATCAACCGGCGCCAAATTCGTGATCGGCACACCAACCGTGAGGCGCAAGCGCGACTATCCGCTCGAGCCATCAACGAAGAGACATGAATTTCATTGCCGATCCAGATGATCTGCTCTTGATCACTGGCGCTAACGGATTCGTTGGGCCCCGGGTTGTTCAGAGCCTTCTGAATCTTGGCTTTCGCAATCTACGCTGTTTCGTCAGACCCACTGGCGATCTAACAAAGCTCGAAGCGTTTCTGGGAGACAAGAACGATGTACGAGTCGAGGTGGTGCGTGGAAACCTTCTTTCCCTCAAGGAATGCATCGCCGCCACCAAAGATGTGGCCGTTACTTTCCATCTGGCGGCCGGCCGAGGCGAGAAGTCCTTCCCTGATGCGTTTCTCAATTCAGTGGTGACGACTCGCAATTTGCTCGAAGCCTCGCTCGTTCACCAGTGCTTGCGGCGCTTCGTCAACATCAGTTCGTTTGTGGTATACGACAACATGGCAAGAGCTGGATCCAGCCTCTTGGATGAAACTTGCCCGCTCGAACAGCCCGCGCAGCGCCGCGGTGAAGCCTATTGCTTCGCTAAGGTCAAACAGGATCAGGTGGTGATGGACTACGCGAACAGATTCTCCATTCCTTACGTCATCGTACGGCCAGGATATGTCTACGGCCCTGGCAACCAGGCTATTTCCGGGCGCGTCGGGATCGATACATTTGGCATATTTCTGCATTTGGGTGGATCCAATCCAATACCGTTCACCTACGTGGAGAACTGCGCTGACGCGATTGCACTGGCCGGTGTCACCCAAGGCGTAGATGGCGAAATATTCAACGTCGTAGACGACGAATTACCCTCCAGCCGCCGATTCCTCCGCCTGTATAAGAAGAACGTCAAACAGTTTACATCGCTTTACGTTCCGCACGTAGTCAGCTATTCGCTGTGCTGGTTGTGGGAGCGGTATTCGGCGTGGTCCGAAGAGCAATTGCCCCCGGTTTTCAACCGTAGCCGCTGGTATGCCAACTGGAAAAAGACCCGTTACAGCAACCAAAAGTTGAAAGCACGAGTGGGATGGACCCCGAAGGTCTCGACCTCGGCCGGACTGGCGCTCTTTTTTGAAGGCTGCCGCCAGGGAGCGCCGCGTGCTTAAGGTCGGCATCGTCGGGTGCGGAAAGATTGCGGACAGTCACGCGTCCCAAATTAAGCGGATCGAAGGATGTGAAATCGTTGGAGTCTGCGACCGGGAGCCGTTGATGGCGCAGCAACTCTACGAGAGATTTCCGATCCGGGCCTACTATCGCGATGTGACAGAACTTCTAGCGCAAGCTCAACCTGACCTGGTTCACATCACGACGCCGCCCGACAGTCACTACGACATCGCAAGAACGTGTCTGGAATGGGGATGCCATGTTTATGTCGAAAAGCCGTTCACTGTGCATGCGTCTGAAGCTGAAGCGCTCATCGGGCTCGCGGAAAGAAAGGGTCTGAAGATTACTGCCGGGCATGACGATCAGTTTCGGCCTGCCACGCGACGGATGAGAAAGTTGGTCCAAGCCGGCTTCCTTGGTGAAGGGCCGGTCCACATGGAGAGCTACTACGGCTATGAGATCAGCCGCTCGGGCTATGCGGGTGCGCTGCTGGGCGATAAGCAGTATTGGGTTCGCAAGCTTCCGGGCAAACTACTGCACAACATCATCAGTCATGGCATTGCGAGGATCGCGGAGTTCCTCACCACGGATTCGCCCGAAGTCATGGCCTATGGATTTACGAGCCCGCAGTTGAGGAGCATGGGCGAATCCGAGATCATCGACGAGCTGCGGGTCATCATCGCCGAGGAGCAGCGCACAACCGCGTACTTCACCTTCTCGTCACAGATGAGACCCTCGCTGCACCAGTTCCGCGTCTATGGCACGAAGAACGGTCTCGTTCTGGATCAGGATCAGGAGACGCTGGTCAAACTTCGAGGCGCCAAATTTAAGAGCTACGCAGAAACATTCGTACCGCCATTGATCATGGCGGACCAGTATTTGAAAAGCCTGTTCACGAATCTCAAGATTTTTGCCGCACGCGATTTCCATATGAAGTCCGGAATGAAATACCTGATCGAAGCGTTCTACCGGTCCATCGTCGACGGCGCTCCCGATCCGATCCCCCACCAGGAGATTGTACGGACGGCACGGATCATGGACGCAATCTTCGCGCAACTGGAACTGAAACATCTAGACGGGAATGCGCGATATTCTGACCCGCGAGCGACCGCCGAGTGATCGCATTTGCGGACTGCGGCGGCGTAGCGGCTATTAATCGCGATTCACCGGGAAAGTGGCGACCGGAGGAGTCGGGCCGGCTGATTTTCTCAACACGCGACCGAGGTAGCGCACCTTGGCGAGATTCGAGGGCGCATAAGTAAGCGCTCGGAGCACCGCATACGCGCGCATATCGAGGCGGACGGGGGCGGCCTTCAACACGACGACTTCCGCCCAAATGTCCGACAGTATCCATCTGATATAGCGTCGGTTAGCGCGCCCGTTCACTTGCGTGGCGGTCTCAATCTGAGTGCAAAGTTCGCGCACGTCTGATAGCGGCGATGCGGCGCGAGAAAGTCTCTTACCTGCGATCCATCTTATCTGTTGCCGCACCCATGGATACTGGACGCTGGAGGGATATGCCCGAAGTGCTTCGAGCAAAGCATTCCAGGCCTGCGTGAATTCGCCTACTAGCACAAACGCAGTGCCGGCACTTAATGTAACTCGAATCGGTACCTCATCGCGCAATTTCCGATTTGGGGCTGAGTCGGGAAGCATCGCGAGGGCTTTCTCGATGACTCGAGCGTGGTTTTTTGCGCCGACGCCGCTCGAAGTCGAGCTGAGCCATAATCCGAGCGGTGAGAGGTTGTAGACCGTGACCGGCCTCGGCTCAAAGAGAAATTGAAAGTGGAAAGCCAGGCGCAGTGACATGTCATAATCTTCATGCGTCGTCAGGGTTTCATCGAACAAGCCAGCCCGGTCAAAAGCTTCGCGACGAACAAGCATGCTCGCAAAATGGCCAGCGAAGTTTTCCCTGAGCATCGGCTCAAAAACCCAACCTGATGGCGCTCGTGACACCTCTGGACCTAACTCGTCTGCTCCCCCACTGCGTTGGATAACCTGGCTGTAGAGCACTCCGACTTGTGGGCTCCCCGTAAGCAAAGGGACCTGAACACGCAGCTTGTGCGGTAGCCAGGTGTCATCGGCGTCGAGATTTGAAATGAACTGACCGGTACTCTCCCGGATGCCCGCATTCCGAGCGGCCGCGACCCCTTGCCTGCGAGGGAGGCGCAGATACCGGACCCGAGGAAAGCGCTGCACCACCTCCGCCGTCGAATCGGTAGACGCGTCGTCGGCGACAAGCACCTCGACATCAAATAACTCGCCGGCTGCTTCCTGAGTCAGGATCGAATCAATCGCGTTCGCGATACAATGGCCGTGGTTGTAAGTCGGGATGATTGCACTAACGAGAGGTTTCGGCGTTTTCACTTGCGTATCAGTGCCCTCAAACCTTTTATCGCCGGACAAAGCTCAGCGAAATGGCCCTTGTGATCTAAACCGGGATTTCCGTTTTTACGCTCCGATTCCAACTCGCGGTGTAGACCAAACAGCCTCTTCCGGCAAGGTTTAGCCCGGTTTGGTCCACGGTGCTTCCAAGGGCGCCGGGAAGGGATCGGTTTCGCAACGGATGGGCACGCCACGCCCGGTTTATCCCGCCGGCAACGGCAGCGCCGCGATCTTCCGCAACATACCGGCAAACAGCCGGCGCGTCACATGCCCCTCGGCCAGCAGCAACCAATAGTAACGCGCATGCTTGATCAACCGCCCGCCGGTTTTCACCAACCGCGGCTGCAAGTCAAACGCTCTGACTGGCTCAATTCGCTCGAAGCGCGCGCCGGCCGTAGCAGGTCATAAGCCTGGCGATACGAGGCCAGGGCGAACAAGGACAGCAGCCAGATCAGGCGGCTCCCATAGCGCGCTGAGGGTCGGGACAAAGCTCCTGAGACGAACGAATTAACCAGCACCGCGCAAGCGATAGTAACCAGCAGTTCCGTCTGCAGCCATTGTCCGCGCTTGGCGAAGAGCAGGCCCATCGCACAGCCATACAGAAAGCTCAAAATCAGGGCCGCCCTATGCAGGCGATTGAGATTGTACAAATGGGCCAACTCGCCGCGGCTCTGCCGTGAATTCTCGAACGCGCCGTATTCCGATGGATAGTAAGTACGTATTTCGTCGCTCGTGTTCTGCCGATTTCCATAAGTTTTATAAGATGCGAAACCGTATCCTGTTCCTGTGCGGACTTCGACAACTTGCCGGGCGGTGTTCTTAAGAGCGCTCTTCAGAGTCCAAAGCGGAAACCGCATGATAGTATGTACGACGATCTCTCGCCCCTCCCGGCGGTAGCCAGCAAACCACCCGACCTTTCTGAACGGACTATCTGGCGACCAGAGAAACTCGTCAGAGTCGTTCGGCAAGCGGTCAATATATTCACACAGAGCATAACCGCGTTGCGGACAGGCTTCCCGCAGATAGCTGACGGCTTGCCCATCAGCCACCAGCCGCGCCAATTGAAACGCGTATCCATTGACCGAGAAGGCTGCTTCGCCCAGCGTGAAGTAGTTCACGGCCATCATAAGTAACAGGGCCACAGCTATCGGCAGTGCCGGCAGAATCAGATTCGGTGGTGGTATTTGGGGCCGCTTGCGGCAAGCGATCCGGACCAGCACGGTCATCAGGAGCAGGCCTACGGCCATGGGTAGATGCGAGAAGTGTACGGTGGCAGCAACGACTGTCAGCGCGAAGATATACCCCAGCTCCGCGGGTCTCAGGCGCCGAGAGCAGAACGCCAGAAGGAAGAAGCACAGGACCAAGTACCGACGTGAAAACGTCGGGCATGATAAAGCCCGTGCACCACGGCAGGCAGGTCAGTACGCAGAGTAGAGCGGTAATTGCGATGAAGGCTGCCGCTGACGCGATCCCGAAGACGACGCGCAGGATCAGTCGAAGCAAGTGGGCTTCGATCAGCGATTGAATGAATACCACCAGCCAAAGCGAGCCTGCCAGGCGTCCCGAGGCGAGGAACAGAGAGTAAAAGAAGCTGCGATAGCCGATGTTAACCGGACGGAGGTAGCCCGAGGTGTCCGGGTCTAACAGCGGGTATCCGTTGTAGATGGCAGCGCCGGAGAGTAACAGCGCGGCTGCAAAAAGAGTGGCCGCCGCCCACGATTTTTCCAACCCCGCCTGAGCCGCCCGCTTCATCATCGGGGCGTCAACTGCGCTTTCCTTACACGTTTCAGCATCGACGAGTTGCCGCAGATCGTCAACGTGCTGCTCGCCAGTCTGACAATCACGGGGTGGCAGTCGGTTCAACCGACAGCCTCCAGGTAGTTCTGCGCCCAGTTCGCGCACATCCCCAGCGCAGTTCGATTAGCCTCCCGGGCCATCGAAGCGCAGCGCTCAGGATGCTCGTAGAGTCTTGCGATGGCTCCGGCAAGATCCTCTGCGCTATCAGGCGCGAAGAATTCAATCGCGTTGCTGTCGAAGTACTGCGTGATCGGATCGAGGCGCGCCGCCGCGATTGGCACGCCGAGCATCGCGAACTCCATCAACTTGACTGGTAACATAATCTGATTTGCGGCGTTGTTGCGAGGCGGTACCAAGCCGACTGAACAATCGTGCAGAAGCGGCGGCAGTTGTTCGATTGGAAGCGGGCGCTCGAAACGAATCAGAGAGTCAAGCCCTAATTTGCGGCTGAGCCTTTTGGAATCTTCGAGACCGTCGCCCCGGCCGATCAGCAACAGCTCGATTTCCGGTATCTTATGGCGCAGGAGATGAACCGCCCGAAACGCGATTTCTAACCCATGGCGCGCCGCGATTGTGCCATGATAAACGAGGCGAAACTTGCCCGGACGCTCGAGTGGCTGGTGGCTGTATCTGAAGAGATCTGAGTTGGGGGCGTTCAGCACGACACGCAGTTTGCGTGCTGGAATCCCCGCCGCCTGAAGCCTGCGCGCGTGCAGATCATGCGTCGCTAACACCCGGTGAGCAAGCCATGCACTGACCCGTTCCTCGAGCATCAAAAATCTCTGGCCCAGGGAGCCATTGGGCCGCCCAAATTTGACGTTGTAGAGCTCAGGCAGAGGATCGTGCACGTCCAGAACAATTCTGGCGCCCAACAATCTTGGTATCAGCACGGACAGCACCAGGAAATCAGGCATGTTGCAGGCGATCGCGAGATTGTAGCGACGGTGGAAAGAAAGCCGAGCCGCCGCGACCGCCGCCTTCGTTAAGAAACCCAAATAACTGTAAACGTACCGCAACGGGCTGCTGCCCCGATAGCGCGGTAGCGCGATACCTAAGAGGTTCACCATGTCGCCGGACGCCTCCAAGTCTTCGTCCAAGCAGATGACATCCACCGCGTAGCCGTTTTCTGTCAGCACGCGAACCTGATTCTTGACTCTAGCGTCGCTGCGATAAGTGAGGTAGCCGACGATTAGGGCGCGCTTCTTCGCGGCCTCTGCCGGGTCGGAACTCCGACCGGCGTGAAAACACTCGACTTTTGAAGATCCTATACTCAAAGGATCGGCCCAACGTTCGGCATGTCGATGATCCTTACTCCCGGTCTGCCTCTCGCCGCCGCCGGCAAACTCGAACTCCAGATTGCGACCGCGCCACTATCTGCTCGCGCAACGATAAGCAGGATCGAGCGCGAGAAGCGAAACGTCGCGCTGCGCAATATAGAGGCTATCGCGACAGCCTTCAACCCGAGCCCGCGGGCCCTTTCGTTGTACCTTGCCTACGGTCTTTCTTGCAGATCGTCGAGTTTACTTATCCCGCCCCTCAAGAGGCCGTTTCAGACCATCGGGCCGGGTCCATCCAGTCGGCGAAGGTCTTACATTCGGACCTGATTTTCGGTAACGACAGCTCGTGGACTTGCCCCGTCGTCAGAGTGTAGCTTACATCTCACCGAGCTTGATCAACCATGCGGAACGTACTCGAGCGGCCCCCCGGTTCCCGATGCAACCCTCCGATCAAGCGTTTTCTCGACATTGTTCTGGCCAGCGCGATCATGGTCGCCGCCAGCCCTGTAATCTTGCTTACCGCGCTTGCGATTTGGCTGATCGACGGGAGGCCGATTCTGTTCCGCCAACTTCGCGCCGGAATGAACGGCTGCCCGTTTGAACTGCTCAAGTTCCGCACGATGAGGCCCGCCGCGGGCGACAAGTCGCATCGCGACTACGCAAGCCGGTGGATTGAGGAAGACAAGCCATTCACGAACGGCGACCGGATGCTGTTCAAGATCGCCAAGGATCCCAGGGTCACGCGGCTGGGCGCATTCCTGAGGCGCTTTAGTATCGACGAGCTGCCGCAGATCGTCAATGTGCTGCGCGGCGAAATGAGCATGGTCGGCCCGCGCCCAGCTATTCTCTACGAAGTCGAGATGTATCAGGTCCGGCATCGGCGCCGCCTCGACGCATTGCCCGGCCTGACCGGGTTGTGGCAGGTCAGTGGACGCAATCGCCTCTCCTTCGATGAGATGGTAAGCCTGGACATCGAATACATCGAGCATTGGTCGCTCGAGCGCGATCTTCGGATTCTTGTCCGCACTCCGATCGCCCTTCTCCGCGGTGGCGTTTGAGTGGTATATCGGTGCTTGTGAAGGTGACTGCGGCCAGACCGGAACCGAGCGAAGAGCTGAGCGGAATCGGCGTGGTCGGGCTCGGTTATTGGGGGCCGAACTTGCTTCGCACCCTGCACGAGCTGCGATGCTCCCGGAGAATAGTGGCCTGCGATGTCGACGCCCAAGCTCTCATGCGCGTGGAGCGTCTTCACCGGGATGTTGAAGTAAGCGCTCGATTCGACGACCTGCTCGAGGATCCCGAAATCGAAGCCGTGGTGATCGCGACGCCGGCGAGCACGCATTTTACGATCGCGAAACAGGCGCTGACGGCGGGCAAGGCGGTACTGGTTGAGAAGCCGCTTGCTACATCGTTCGCGGATGGGGCGGAACTGGTAAGAATCGCGCGCGAGCGCAAGAGCGTGCTGATGGTCGGGCATATCTTTGAGTACAGCCGGCCGATCGCAAAAGTCGCCGACATCGTCAGGTCAGGCGAACTGGGTGAAATTGTCCACATCAATTTCGTCCGTGCCAGCCTCGGTCTTCTCCACCACGACGTGAATGTGGTGTGGGACCTTGCCACTCATGACGTCTCGATCGCAATGAGATTGATGGGCGGGATGCCAACGGCGGTCGGATGCCAGGGCCAGAGCCATTGCCGGTGCGGAGTCGAAGACGTAGCGATGCTCACGTTGCGGTTTCCCACCAACGTGATCGTCTTCATCTACGTGAGCTGGCTCGGTGCGCTCAAGACTCGCCGGGCCACTATCGTCGGCTCGAAGAAGACGCTGCTCTTCGACGACGTGGCGGTTCACGACAATATCCGGCTGTACGACAGAGTGGTGGCTCCCAACCCGCTCGACGGCGATTACGGCAAGTTTCGGAGATCCGAGCGGCAAAAGGAGATCGCGCCCGCGCGGCTCCAGGAATCCAGACCGCTCGACATGGAGTGCCGGCATTTCGTCGACTGCGTACTGACCGGAAGCACCCCGCGGACCGACGGACTTTCGGCCCTTCGCGCGGTGAGCGTACTTGAGGCCGCCAACCTCTCGCTCCAGCAGCGAGGCGCGATGGTACCGATACGCCCAGCCGACGTGTAGCGTGATGGCGACCCGACGGAAGTTTCCTCGCAACGTTGCGGTCGCCGATGACGTCAGACTCGGCGAGAACGTGCGGCTGGCGCCGTTCGTGAACCTTTATGGATGCGAGGTCGGTGACGAAACCAGCATTGGCGCCTTCGTCGAGATCCAAAAGGCGGCGAAAATCGGCCGCCGGTGCAAAATCTCCAGCCACAGTTTCATCTGCTCCGGAGTCGTAGTCGGCGACGGAGTGTTCATCGGCCATGGCGTGGTATTTATCAACGACCGCCATCCGCGTGCGGTGAACGCTGACGGATCAATCCGAAGCGAGGGTGATTGGTGCCTGGAGCCAACCGTAGTGCGGGCGGGAGCGTCTATCGGCAGTGGCGCAGTGATTCTGTGCGGCGTCACGATCGGCGAGCATGCCTTGGTAGGAGCGGGAGCCCTGGTGACGCACGATGTACCGGCAAACGGATTGGTGGTGGGCCAATCCGCGCGCGCGTTGGCCCGGACTCGATCAGCGCAGGCTTGGCGGCTGCAATCTGCGACGCGCAAGTGACGGATCGCAATCTGGGTTGGTAGTCGGAGTCGGAGAAGTCGGGGAGCCGCTCGGCCAAGTGCTCGAGCGCCGCATGTCGGTGCTACGGCTCGACCTCGAACCGCGCGACCTGCCCGATCAAATAGAATGTGATGCACATCTGTTTTCCGTTTCACAACAGCGCACAGTTCACGGCCGCGGTCGTTGACCTCATCCGCCGCTTCGATCCTCAAGTGACGATCATCAACAGCACTGTGGCGCCCGGCACCACAGTGGCGGTGGCGCGGGCTGCGGTCTGTTACAGCCCGGTCCGCGGCAAGCACGCGGAGATGGCCAAGGCGCTGCTGCATTACGTCAAGTTCGTGGCCGGAACGGAAGCGCGCGCCGTCGATGCGGCCGTCGAGCATTTCAACGCCGTAGACATGAAGATTCGGCGCGTGTCAACTGCCGATACCCTCGAGCTCGCCAAGCTGGCGGAGACCAACCTACTTCGGTCTCTGCATCGCTTTTGCGCAGGAGTTGAAACGTTACGCGCAGGTGACCGGAGCCAGCTACGACGAAGCAGTCCGCTTTTTCGAGGAGATCGAGTTCCTGCCGCGTCAGACCTATTTTCCGGGAATAATCGGCGGCCATTGCGTCATTCCCAACATCGGCCCTGCTCATTGGAGTCGCGCGTTCGCCACTGCTTGAGGCTGTGCTCGATTCAAACCGCCGCCGCACCGAGGAGATCGCTGCCGAGCAACCGCCCAGCCGCGGGGCCGGCGCTGATGAACCGTGAACGGGGGTGGATGATCTTCACTCGTAAGCCGGAGGAAGACTTGTCCGAATACATTGCGATAACGCCGGGCAGGGGACGAGGCGCGGTTGCTGCCGCGACTGATTGCGTGCATGGCGGCTCAGACTCAGTGTGGCGTTGAAGAGGCTGACCAAAACCGGGCCCAAACCTTGCCGAGAGAGGCCGTTTGGTCTAGTTCTCTCGCTTGATGCCGGGAAACCCTCACAGGCCTTCGCAGGAAGTGTGTAGTCGCTTCGTGGAAAACGTGCTGAGGCGAACGCGATGGCGCAACCGCCGCTGATTTCGTCGGGAACAGTAGACATTGCGCCTCAGCGGCCACTGATGCTCGGCGGCTTCGCCAAGCGAACTGAGCCATTTCGTGGCGTTGCGGACCGGCTCGAGGCAAATGTGCTCGTCGTGAGAGGAGTTTCTTCGCGGGCCGTGATCGTTACCACCGATCTGCTCTACCCCGGCGAAACGCTTAAGGGCTCTTTTATTGGAGAACTTGGGTCTCACCGAGAAAGCCGAGGAGTTGTTTTTGTCTGCATCACATACGCACTTCGCGCCCATGACCGCGCCCGGTTATAAGCGGGTTGAAAGAAGCTCTGACTTGAGCTGCGCAGATGAGGGCCGCAAGCTCAAGTTGCCGAGCTGGCGGGCGGGTGGAGCGCGCACGATCCGCCGGATCAGCGGGCGATGGAGCAGATGGTGCTGGAATTTCTTTCAACTTGAAATCCCGGAACGGGTGAAGCCAAGGATACCGGGCATGAACATTTGCGGCAGGGAAGTTAAGATCAAGGGGCGACTGTGCCGAATTGCGCAGCTCGACGCGGATGACTACAAGTTTCTGGACGATCCTGAAGCGGCGCTTCGCGAACTGCGCAAATCCGGGCTGCGGATTGACCTCTTTACGTTCATGCAGAAATTGCCTGAGACCACTCCGAAGTACAGTTATCCGATGGAGTGGGACAGCATGGCTGTCCTGAAGGTCTCCACATTCGAACACTGGTGGACCAGGCAGATTCGGAAAAATACACGAAACAAAGCCAAGCAAGCGGAAAAGAAGGGGGTTGTGATCCGGGAAGTTGCCTTTGACGATACACTCGCCCGGGGAATCTGCGAGATCTATAACGAGTGCCCCGTTCGGCAGGAAAGGCGGTTTCCACATTACGGGAAGAGTCTAGAAACCGTGCGTGAGTTGAGTGCGACTTATCTTGCTTCGAGCGTCTTTGTCGGAGCTTACGTAGACGACGAGCTGGTTGGTTTCATTAAGTTTGTGGTTGACGACACCGGGACTCAGGCCGGAATGATGCACATGATCTCGATGATCCGGCACCGGGATAAGTCGCCCATGAATGCGCTGGTGGCACAAGCGGTACGTTCTTGTGCCGACCGACGTATCTCCTACCTGGTTTGCGAGAAATTTGCCTACGGGAAAAAGACGCAGAGCACCCTGAGCAGGTTTAAAGAGCGAAACGCATTCGAACGCATAGACATACCGCGGTATTACGTGCCGCTGACTCACTGGGGCTCGCTCGCCCTGAGCATTAAGCTACACCATCGACTGGCTGATCGTCTGCCGGAACCCCTGGCGGCAAGGCTGCGCGAACTGCGCGGTGCCTGGTACCGTAGATTTCAACCGGAATCCGGCGTGAGAGTATGGCGCTAGGGCTGTCCATAACGGCGCGGGCGCGAGAAGGGGGTGCGTTTTTGCGTCCAACCCTGCCTTTTGGATAGCTTTCGACGCAACGCAGGGGGGCCTCGTGAGCTTCGAATAGCCTCGGTTCGACGACGCTGACGACTCTTTTCACGCCCGATTCAGGTTCAATTGAGAGCGGAATCAATCCAGGAGAACAAGAATTGCCCGGAATCGTCGGCGTTATCACAAATCGTCCAGGGGCGAGCGCAGAGAGCGAACTGCACCAGATGCTGGAATCGCTTCGTCACGAGTCCTTTTATACCACCGGTACTTGGAGTGATCCCGCACAGGGCGTTTACGTAGGTTGGGTGGCGCGGGAGGGTTCCTTTGCCGCCGCAATGCCACTGCAGAATGAGCATGGCGACGTCACTCTGGTTTTTTCAGGAGAAGAATTCCGCGAACCGGGGACTATCGAGGCGCTCCGTGCAGCTGGCCATGCGGTCGAAACAGATGGCCCGAACTATTTAGTGCACCGGTATGAAGAGGAACCGGACTTTCCCAAGCGATTGAATGGCCGGTTTCAAGGTCTGGTCGCCGACCGAGCGCGCGGGACGGTGAAGCTGTTCAACGACCGGTACGGTTTGCAACGGATCTATTACCATGAAGCGAACGATGCCTTCTACTTTGGAGCAGAGGCAAAGGCAATCCTGAAGGTGCGCCCGGAGCTACGCGTCACCGATCCGCGCGGTATGGGAGAATTCATTGTTTGTGGTTGCGTGCTCGAAAACCGAACGCTCTTTTCGGGCGTCCATGTCCTCCCTCCTGGAGCGGCCTGGTCCTTCCGCGGTGGAACTCTCGAGAAGAAGGCCACTTATTTCGAGCCGCGAGAATGGGAACAAGAAGAGCCGTTCAAGCCGGAGGCATACTTCGCCAATCTGCGTGATGTTTTCGTGCGCAATCTGCCGCGCTATTTTGATGGTAACGAGAGGGTTGGGGTTTCGCTCACCGGCGGGCTGGACACGCGCATCATCATGGCATGGAGCAAGGCGTCACCGGGGTCTCTGCCGTGCTACACATTTGGCAGTATGTACCGCGACAATGAGGACGTGCGCCTGGCGCGCCACGTGGCAAAGATTTGTGGCCAGTCACACCACGTGATCACTACCGGTAAGGAATTCCTCTCACAATTCTCCCGGTACGCCGAGCGCACCATTTACCTGACGGACGCGACCGTGGACCTTGGCCGTTCGCCGGATCTGTATGTGAACGAGAAGGCTCGAGAGATAGCTCCGGTGCGGATGGTGGGAACGTTCGGCAGCGAAATGCTTTTGCACGCGGTAATGTTTAAGGCGGTGGAGCCTGTTGCAGGGCTTTACCAGACGGAACTCTTGCCGCAGATTCATGCAGCCAGAAAGACTTACGACGCAATCCGCCAGGGTCATCGGGTTACGTCTGTCGCTTTCCGCCAATCGCCGTGGCATCACTCTGGCGTGCTTGGCTTGGAGCAGACCCAAGTAACTGTCCGCACTCCGTATCTCGACAACGATTTCGTCAAGACCGTGTACAAAGCGCCGGGCCCGGTTGCGATCAACGAAGAAGCCAGATTGCGACTGATTCGAGAGGGGAACCCCGCCCTTGCGAATTTGCGCACCGATCGCGGCATCGGCGGCGTGAACAGCCTCTTTACCCGCGCCACGCTCGAGTTTCTATTCAAGGCTGAATACGCCTACGATTACGGCATGCCGCAGTGGGTTGCGCAAATGGACCATATGTTTGCCAAGTTTCACCTTGAACGTCTCTGGATCGGCCGCCACAAGACCTTTCATTTTCGAGTGTGGTATCGCGACGAGCTGGCAAACTATGTCCGTGAGATGCTCCTGGACCGACGCTCTCTCGCACGTCCCTATCTCAAGCCAGAATCAGTCCGAACCATTGTCAGGGGCCATCTCAAAGGCAACCGCAATTACACTACGGAGATTCACAGGCTCCTGACGTTGGAACTTACGCACCGACTCTTACTCGACTCGTGATGAACCGCCGTGCGAAGCCGACTCGGATTTGGCCAACAGGACAATAAATGAGCAGCAGCTCGTTGGCCACCCTGGTCTGCGCGATCGGCGTCCTGGGACTTTTTTATCTGGATCGCGACAAGTCCGTCCAGACTTCCAAAGCGCTTTGGATCCCGGTGATTTGGCTGTGGATCAACGGGTCGAGACCCGTCTCCATGTGGCTCGGGATGACCCCGGCGAGCAACAGCGCTAGCAACCTTCTACAAGGCAGCCCGATTGACCGAGCGATTTTAGCAAGCCTAATGGCCCTTGGCCTCATCGCGCTGATCCCCCGCCGCGGCAGGATCACTCACCTGCTCAAGGAAAGTTGGCCGATCCTGCTGTACTTTTGCTTTTGTCTGGTTAGCGTGTTGTGGTCGGACTTTCCCCGCGTAGCGTTCCGGCGATGGACCAAAGGGATCGGCGACCTGGTGATGGTGCTCATTGTTGTAACGGACACGCGGCCCAATGCGGCGTTAGAGCGCCTGATTTCCCGCGTCGGATTTCTTTTTATGCCCGCTTCTGTACTTTTGATCAAGTATTACCGGGATTTGGGCACATACCACGCCCGGAGCTATGCGGGAAATTGCGGCGTGTCGACCGACAAGAACATACTCGGTGTCACCGTTTTCGTCCTATCAGTGGGTGCATTCTGGCTGGTCCTTAGGCTGTTGCGCGACAGCAGTCAGCCCAACCGTGCCCGGCACTTCCTGGCTCAGGGCACGCTGCTGGCTTTCGGCGTATCGCTTTTGGTCATGGCCCACTCCGCTACCTCTGCGGCTTGCTTCGTCCTTGGGGCTGGGCTGATGCTTGCGGCCGGTTGGTCTGTTATAGGACGCCGCCCCGCGGCGGTGCATGCACTCGTTTTTGCAGTTTTACTCACGGGAATTCTCACTCTATTTCTTGGTGGTTATCCCCACGTTGTGCACGCAATGGGGAGGCAGACGAACCTACATGGGCGAACAAAAATCTGGCACACCTTGATTCCATTGGCAACGAATCCGCTCGTCGGCGCCGGCTACGAGAGCTTCTGGCTCGGGCCGCGTCTGGAAACAATGTGGATCGCCTTCCCAGGTGACTACCTAACCGAGGCACACAATGGTTACCTCGAGACCTACCTCAATCTCGGTTGGGTAGGGGTGGTATTGATCGCGCTGATTCTGATTCATGGCTATCGCCACGCCGTGTGCACCTTTCGCACCGATCCAACCTACGGCTCCCTGCTTCTAGCCTACGTCCTCACCGCGGCGGTTTACAGCATCACCGAAGCCGGTTTCAGGATGTTGGACCCGGTATGGATATTCCTCCTCTTAGCAGTTGTCGCTGCGAGTGACGCTTCCGGCCTTGGGGGAGAGGCTCAAGGCGACCAAATCTCAGGGTCGCCTGTTAAATTTGACGTTGCTTTGCTGACAGGAGGCCAGGACCGGCCCTACGCGTTTGGGGTGGCGACGGCAATGGCCGCGCAGGGTGTCTGCATGGAGATTATTGGTAACGACCTAGTGGACAGCCCTGAGTTCCACACGACCCCGAAGTTGAAGTTCCTAAACCTGGGAGGGATACAGCAATCGGAAGCCAGCTTTCCGACGAAGTTGTTGCAGCTGTGCAGCTACTATGCGCGATTGATTCGCTATGTCACGTTTGCCAAGCCCAAGCTTTTGCATATCTTGTGGAACAACAAATTCGAGTCGTTCGATCGAACGCTTCTCATGCTTTACTACAAACTATCCGGGAAAAAGGTCGCGCTAACTGCACACAACGTTAATGGAGACAAGAGGGACTCGAGCGATTCGCCAGTCAAACATTTGACTTTGAAGATTCAGTATCGGCTTGTTGATCACATTTTCGTTCATACGGACGAGATGAAGAGTGAACTCCGCGAGGATTTTGGCGTCCGAGCGCAAGCTATCACCGTCATACCCTTTGGGATCAATAACGCTGCTCGACACACGGATCTCACTCCCGCGGAAGCAAAACGGCGGCTGAGCATCGGGGACGACGAAAGAACAATCCTTTTCTTTGGCAGAATCGTGCCCTATAAGGGTCTCGAATACCTGCTGTCTGCATTTCAAGAGCTTCTTGCCAAGGATCCGACCTACCGGTTGATCATCGCCGGCGAGCCAATGAAAGGCTGCGAAAAATATTGCAAGCAGATCCGGCAAACAGCAAATGGGACCGACATCCGAGATCGCATCGTTGGCAAGTTCGAATTTGTTCCAGATGAGCACACAGAACTGTACTTCAAGGCAGCGGATGCTTTGGTGCTGCCATATAAAAGCGTCTCCCAAAGTGGCGTGCTGTTCCTGGCGTATCGTTTTGGAACCCCGGTCATCGCCGCTGACGTTGGTTCCTTTAGACAAGATATAATCGCAGGCCGAACAGGATTTTTGCATCGGCGCGGTGACCCTGCGGATTTGGCCAGAGTTATCGAGGTGTATTTCGGGAGTGACTTGTACAAGGGGCTGGACCAGCGTCGACAGGAAATAAAGAACTTGATGCAAGCCCGCCATTCGTGGGATCTGGTCGGCAAGTTGACCCGAGACGTATATGAGGGCCTGCTGCAGAAGTAACTACGTATAGACCGCCCTCCGATATTCAGCGCCTGGAAACTGGAACGGCGCTGCGGAGGTCACGAATGCATGATCAAATAGATCGCGTGACATACGTCCTCATCACTCCCGCTCGTAATGAGGCAGAATTCATCGACAATACGATTCAGTCCGTGATCAGGCAAACTGCGCTGCCTTCCAAGTGGGTGATTGTGAACGATGGCTCGACGGACGATACGGCAAGCATCGTAGGCCGATACGCCGCGACGTACGAGTGGATGGAATTGGTCAATCTTCCTGAGCGCCCGAGCCGAAGTTTCGCAGCGAAAGCCCAGGCATTCAAAGCGGGTGAGGAGAGATTGAAAGGCATCGAATACGAAGTGATCGGCAACCTAGATGCAGATGTCACATTGGATGACGATCATTTTGAATTTCTTATGGATAAGTTCAAGGAAGACAGTTATCTTGGAGTAACGGGCACGATTTTCAGAGAGCCGGGCTATAGCTCGGACACCGATAGTTTCGAAGGGCAGACACACGTTTCCGGCCAGTGTCAGATGTTCCGGCGCCAGTGCTTCGAGGAAATTGGCGGATATTTCCCAAGCAGAGTCGGAGGCATTGACTGGATCGCAGTCACGACCGCCCGGATGATAGGCTGGAAGACAAGATCATTTCGAGAAAAGTCCTTCTTTCACAATCGGATTCGAGGGACGGCTGAGCGCGGAGTCCTAGCCTCACATTTCATGTATGGCAAGCAGGATTACTACTTGGGTGGGCATCCGGTGTGGCAACTGTTTCGGTGCTTATATCGAACAGCAAAGAGGCCTTATCTACTTGGCGGCATAGCCTTATTTGGCGGATATTTGACAGCCGCACTGGACCGTACAGAACGGCCTGTCTCCGACGAACTCATGAGATTCCATCGCAAAGAGCAGATGGCAAAATTAAGAGCGATTTTAGCCGCCCTTTCTAGATTCAAACGGATTGACGCTTTCGAGATCGTGCCAATCGAGCAACCATCGCGTGTGGCTGCAGGATCGGAGACAAGTGCCCTGCCAACCGAGAGAATCTGGACTGCTCTTTCCCGGTTTATCGATTGGCTCGATCATTACGGAGAAGTTTCCTACGATCACCAGAGCTATTTTGCAAGTGATCTTGGACGAAGCGCAAAGGCATTTTACTATACAAGGCCGCTGATCGGAAAAGTGGCTGTCTTTCCGATGGTATTCAGCGAGGCATTTGTTCCTTCAGCGCGGTGGCTCTTCTGGAAACCACAGCGATTCCCGATCGCCGATGCCCACTACGCCATGGGATTCGCTTTCCTCGCGCAGGTTTCCGGGCAGCATCAATACTATCGTAAGGCCGTCCATTTCCTCGAGGTTCTGCAGGAAACCAAGTGCCCCGGCTATGACAACCACAGCTGGGGATACCCATTCAACTGGGAGACACGCCGCGGCACAATCCGCGCAGGTACGCCTCTCATAACGACGGTTCCCTATGTCTACGAGGCGTTCAAGGAAGTCTATCAGATCGATGGAGATGCGAAGTGGCGTCAGATCATGCAATCGGCTGCCCAGCATGTTCTTCTGGACTACAAGGATTTTGAAACGTCGGGTAACGCCTCTTCCTGTTCCTATACGCCTTTCCCTGAAAACTCCGTCAATGTCATCAACGCGAACGCCTACCGAGCGTTCCTGTTAACGAGCGCGTCATTGGACTTCTCGGAACAACGGTACTGGAGAGTTGCTGAAAGAAATCTGAATTTTGTCCTCGAATCTCAAAATGCAGACGGCTCTTGGTACTATGCCAACGATGGCGTGAGAAATTTTGTCGATCATTTTCATACCTGTTTCGTTCTCAAAGCACTTGCAAAAATCGAAGCACTCACGGGACACCCCGGGTGTACCAAGGCGATTGAACGCGGCGTTAGTTACTATACCGAGAATTTATTTGATGAAAAAGGCGTGCCCAGACCGTTCTCCCATGCGCCTCGTCTGACAGTCTACCGGCGAGAATCATACGATTATGCCGAGTGCATCAACTTAGGCATATTGCTTCGGGGCCGATTCCCAAGACTGGACGACCTCTTATCGATCGCTCTTGACCAGATCCTGACCCTCTGGCAAAAGCCGGATGGCTCCTTCCGAAGCCGTCAACTCCATTTAGGCTGGGACAACACACCCATGCATCGTTGGGCTTCCTCACAACTGTTTAGAAGTCTCTGCCTTATTCTCTATCGGAACACTCCGAACTCAGGCTTGGAATGCCTGAAACCGATCTAGGCGAGCTTATGTGCGGGATTTGTGGACGATACAACTTTGTAAGTCAGGCTCCGGTCGAGCGGCAGGACCTCGAGAAGATGACCAAGACTATGGTCCACCGGGGACCCGATGATGAAGGTTATTACCTGGAAGGAGCGCTGGGTTTCGGATTCCGGCGTCTCTCAATTATCGATCTTGAGGGCGGTCATCAGCCGATGTCGGATCGGGAAAAAACCGTCTGGGTGGTGTTCAACGGCGAAATTTACAATTTTCCGGAACTCAAGCGCGAGCTCGAAGACTTAGGGCATGTATTCCAAACTCGATGCGACACGGAAGTCATTGCCCTCGGGTATAAACAATGGGGCGACGAAGTACTGAATCGGCTTAACGGCATGTTTGGATTGGCGATCTGGGATACGAGGCAAAAGAGATTGCTGATTGCCCGAGATCCGTTCGGCGTCAAGCCGGTGTACTACAGGGTCGACAAAGGCCAGCTCTATTTTGGCTCGGAGATCCGCCCAGTTATCGCGACGGCAGACAAGAGGCCTGAGGTTGATCCCGTTGCGCTAAATTTGTTTCTCCGATATCGCTTCACGCCCTCGCCTCACACTCTGTTTGCGGGCGTGAAGAAGCTGGCCCCGGGAAGCATGCTGACCTTTGAAAAGGGCGCCTTTTCGCTGCGTCTCTGGTACCGGTCTAAACCTGTGCCTTTTTCACCCGTGAAGTCCGTTGGCGAAGCCCGCGAAGAGTTGCTCGAACTGTACAAGCGATCGGTAAAAAGGCACCTGCTCAGCGACGTGCCTGTTGGATTGTTGCTGAGCGGCGGTGTCGACTCTGCGTTGTTGCTTGCGCTCATGAATCTGAACGGAGAATCGTGGCGCACGTATACGGTGGGCTACGGGACGAGCTTCGCTGATGATGAGCTTGCGGATGCAGCGGAAACAGCCGCGAGATTTTCCTCGAAACATACGGCCGTGCTGCTGGATAGAAAAGCCTTTGAGGAAAAGCTTCCCAGAATTGTTTCCTGCATGGAAGAACCGGTCGCAACATCCTCGATTGTTCCCATGTATTTCGTCTGTGAGCGCGCCCGGGAGGACGTGAAGGTTGCATTAATCGGCCAAGGCCCGGATGAGCTTTTCGGTGGTTATAACCGTCATCTAGGCATACGGTATGGCCGATTGTGGAGAGGTTTGCCGAAGTGGTTGCGTGCCCCCGTCGCCTCGGCCATCCGCGGGTTGCCGCGGAATGAGACCCTCAGAAGAGGCATTCAGTCGCTTGATATTCCCGATCGGCTAAGAAGGTATCAGCACGTTTTGTCGCTTCTGCCCGGTTACAGAATCGATGGACTATTTCAGGACGGAATCATCGGTCCTGCCACAGGCGACGAAATCCTTACGTGCTGGCAACACTTAGCGCCGCTTCTGAGCGAGACCGACGAGCTTGGCGGGTTTCAGTTTCTGGAACTGCGATCCACTCTTCCTGATGAACTCTTAATGTACGCCGACAAGCTCTCCATGGCGCATAGTCTCGAGGCCCGAGTACCTTATCTGGATAAAGAGATCGTGGAATATGCGGAAAGGCTGCCAGCAAATTTAAAGGTGCGAAATGGATCGCAAAAGTGGTTGCATCGTCAGGTGTGCCAAAATCTGCTTCCTGCGAAGATTCTGAGAAGAAAGAAACGCGGATTCACCACGAATGTCGTCGATGACTGGTTTCGCACCGCGAGGCGGCAGAAGATGGACGACATTTTGCTGGACCACAGATCTCTTATCTATAGGTACCTGCGCCCGTCGGCGGTGGGGGAGATGCTCGAGCGACACCGCACAGGGCACGACGACAACCACAAGATTTTGTTTAGCCTGGTTGTTTTTGAAGAGTGGCTCAGAGGCCAGGGTTTTGGGAGATAGTAGAAGCGCTTCCAGGCCGACGCTCAATCCTTCGGAGGCTGCATAAGGTCGCGTTGTCGCCTCTCATTCCTAAAACTTGGCCCGCGTCTGAACTGACCTGTGCCTCCTCAAAACTCCATCCACCCCGAAAACACATCTTTTCGATCAATCACGTGAGGTCAGACGGCACCTGAATCAGTGCGGCTTACTCGCCGCCAATACGGGCGCCCTTTTGCGCCACCGAGCGGCGCATGAGCAGAACGAACGATACCAAAAGAACCGCAACCGCAGCTGAAAATGAGAACACGTCAAAGTAAGCCAGTGACGACGCCTGCTGATCTCGCGACTGGTCGAGAACGCCCAACGCCATTTGATGTGACAATACAGCATCGCCATTGTGCTGCAGGAAACACGCCTGGCCCCGCGTCAACAGATTGTTGACAGAAGGGTTCAGGGGATCTAGGCTTTCATTCAGCCGCAGGGTATGAAACTGCTCGCGTCGTTCCTGAATAATTTGAGCGACCGAAGTTCCCACGCTGCCGCCTTCGTTGCGCAGTAGAGCGAGCAATCCAACGGCGGCGCCGCGGATCTCCTTCGGTAGATAGATAAACGCTGCCACGTTAAGAGGCGCGAACAGCATCGACAACCCCGCTATCACCACTACCCTCGGCCACACCACCTGCCACGGACTAATTTCAAGGTTGAGGAGTGCCATCCAATAGTTTCCGATGGCCATCGTGATTAGACCGCCGGCCATTAGATAGCGGGCATCGACTCCGCGAGATAGCAGGGCGCCGACGACAACGAGCATGATGATCGCGAAGATTCCTGATGGCGATAGAACCAACCCCGAGGTTGTGGCGTCGTAGCCAAAAAGGGACTGCAGCAAGGCGGGAAGCGAAATGGTGTTGGCGTACAGCACTCCGTAAGCGCAGAAGATAATAACGCAGCAGGTGCCAAAGTTTCGGTCGGCTATCGTCCGGAGCGCGACCAGTGGATTGCGCAGCTGCAATTCGCGATAGATCAAGCCGCCTAGGCCGAGCAAGAACAGGATCAACAGCCCCTGCACGCGATAGAACGGATCGCCGAGCCAGTCCCACTCCTGCCCCTTGCTCAGCATCACCTCCCAGCAAACCATGGTCACAGTTAGCAGACAGAGGCCGAGCACATCGAAGGGATCACGTCGATTCCGATTCTTGGCCCGTTCAACTTGTAGATATTCGGGATCTTCGACCAGTGCGTGGCACATCAAATAGGCCAACAGGCCGACCGGCACGTTTAGAAAAAAGATCCAGCGCCAGCCGTAGTGGTCGGTGATATAGCCGCCGAGCGTTGGCCCGACAACCGGCGCGAGAAGTGCCGCCATCCCAAAGATCGTCATCGCCTGGCCTTGTTTCTCTTGCGGGAACGCATCCAGCAGCACGGCCTGGCTCGAGGGTTGGAGACCACCCCCGGCCACACCCTGAAGCGCTCGAGATGCGATTATAAAGCCCAGGCTTCCGGCCATTCCGCACAAAGCGGACGCCAACGTAAAAATGGCTATCGAGAGCAGGAAATAGTTTCGCCTGCCGAGCCGCAGCGCGAGCCATCCAGAAATCGGCAGCACGATCGCATTGGATGCGAGGTAAGCGGTGATGACCCACTCGCTGTCAACATTGGCAGCCGATAAACCGCCGGCAATATAACGCAAGGAAACATTCGCGATTGTGGTATCCAGAACCTCCATGAAGGTCGGAATTACCACTGCGAACGCTATCAGCCAGGGATTGACCGATCGCCTCGCGAGCGGAACTTGGAGCGCTGCAGCACTCATTGAGGGCCGGGTGCAGAAACGGGACCAGTCGCGGATACTGAGGCTTGAAGCATCTTGCCAGCGTTCGGACCGGTAGGCGTCTCGTGGATGTACACGTACGGAGTGACCGATAGCCCTATGAACAGTGGAGCTACGGCAGGATCGTAGTTGGTCAACTCGATTCGCACCGGCAGCCGCTGCACAACCTTGACGAAGTTTCCGGTCGCATTCTCGGCCGGCAATAGCGCCAGCGTAGATCCGGTTCCCATCGTGAATCCGGAAACGCGACCCTGAAAGCGCCGGTGACTGCCGTACATGTCGACGTCGAGCTCCACCGGTTGTCCGATACGCAGATTCGCCAGTTGCGTCTCCTTGAAGTTAGCGTCGACCCAAATATCGGTGAGAGATCGCAACGCCATCAGCCCCTGCCCGGCGATAACCTGATCGCCTGGGTTGACGTTGCGACGCGTCACGACACCGTCAATCTCGGCCAGGACATCGCAATAGGAAAGGTTCAGCTCGGCTTGATGGAGATTGGCTTGAGCCTCATTCAACTTGGCCTCAGCCTGTTTGACGTCGGGTGCATTCTTGGAAATCTCATCGAAGATCGCATCGATATTGCCAGACGAGTCGCGCTTGTAGAACTCTGCGAGCATCTCGTCGGGAGACTCCTTGAATGAATGAAAAACCCCGAGCTCGGCCGCGGTCTGCATGAGTCGCTCCTGGGCAACCTTGACCGCTGAATAAGTTTGGTCGAGATTCGCGGGGATGCCGCTCAGGTCATCGCCGTTCTTAGGTGTGGGTCGCAGCCCAAGTTCAGCACGAACCTGCGCGACATCATGCTGAGCCTTCTGTTGCTGTGCCTGAGCTACCGAAAACGCTTCCTGGAACGAATCGAAGTCCGATTTTGATATGATCTGCTGTTGGTACAGCTGCTGCTCCCGCCCGTAGTCGGCCTGGGTCTTGATCAAGGTGGCATTCGCGGCATGAAGAGCGTCTACTTTGGAGTGCAGGTCGGCGACTTGGTTGTTGAGGTTGTGCATAGCATCAGCCAGATCGAACCTTTGGCTGCGCGCCAAACTCTCAAGGCCCCGAACTTTCGCTTGTGCTGTGACAATGTCGGCCTGCGCAAGCAACAGCGCAGCTCGCGCGATATCGACCTTGACCTGGTACGGCTCCTTGTCAAGCCGCACGAGTAGGGCACCCTTCCGCACCCGGTTGTTGTCGTCCACCAGCACCCGCACGACTTGTCCGGGCACCCGCGGCGCCACAAAAGTCACGTGTCCGTTCACGTAAGCGTCGTCTGTGGACTCCGTTCTGAAGGCAGTGATGCCCCAGGGGATGGCCTCGTATAGCGCCAAAAGGACCAGCGCACCGCCGCCGATCCACATCCACAGTGGCCTCTTTTCGGCCGGCTTCCCCGTCGATGGATTGGCGACGGGCGCATCGGCCCCCGGCGTGTGTCCAGGAGGCGTTATCTGGTGGAGGGGTTCGCCCGCCAGCTCTGCTGAGTTTGGATCAGCCATTGGCACTGCACTCCTTAATTCACAACCGCAAGGCAACTACACGATGTTGTCCTTCGCATGCCGCGATCACGGCAGATCCCTCAATGATTTCCACACCTTGCGCCTGTTGCCCCTGTAATCAAATCGAGGCGAACACGGACATTTTTCCGGCGATCAATCCGGGAAATCCCGGCTTGGACGTTCATTTTCTGCTTGGAATGAACCCAGGGATGCCCGTGTCCACAACCGGATTGAGCCTGACTCGGATACTGATCCTTTCACTAATTTCCTTGACGGCGTCATCGGGAAGAGTCGAGATATGAAAATTTTGGGAATTATATAGTTTAGTCCCTTGACATTAGGGAGGGACTGATGTACATTAAGGGCGTGGAGGTTACGAAACACATGTTCAATTTCAATATCTGGAGCGTTGTTTTGGTGGGTGAGAGCGGCAAGCGTTTAATTTGGCGCATATATTTCAACGATAAAACAAACTGCGAATATCAAGCGCGGGAGACAGCATAGAAAGATGAGCCACTCAAGTTTCGCCAATGCGTTTGCTGCCAGCGAGATTGATTACCGGGCGAAACTCCTAAAGCAGACGTGGGGGAATCTCGCGCCGAAACGCGACAAGACCTATAAAGGGCATATCTTGTTTGCCGTTGGTTGCTTTGGTGATGACCCTCTAAACCCGACAATCCTTGAGTCCGAGTTTCGCGGGTTGGATAGCTCACCGTGGTTCTTCGATGCTCTCTCAGAATTTCTAAGTGCCGACCAACATTGCGCTGCTGGGAGGTGCCGATTTCGAGCGGGTTGTGTCTATCGGTTTGATGGCACATTTAGGAATTACATCTTTAAGGGAAGTTTGCGAGTCGTCATCCTCACCGCTGGCCCACAAGTGAAATGATATGGACAAGATCACAATCAGCACCTTCCAGCTTTTCCAGATGTTCCCCGATAAGGAATCGGCGCGCGTCTATTTCGAGTCGCGCCTGTGGCCGCAAGGCGTTCGCTGCCCGGTCTGTCGTGCAACCGAGAACATCACGACGCGCAAGCGCGTGGGCTTCTATCGCTGCAACCAGTGCCACGAAGATTTCACCGTATGCACTGGCACGATTTTCGAGCGGTCGCATATCCCGCTTCACAAGTGGCTCTATGCAATGTATCTGCTTGTTACCGCACGCAAGGGAATTTCGTCTCTGCAACTGAGCAAGCAGATCGGCGTCACGCAGAAAACCGCATGGTTCATGCTCCACCGACTGCGCGAAGCGTGCGGCTCGGATTTGAATAAGCTGCAAGGCATCGTCGAAGTTGACGAAACCCATCTGGGCGGAATCGAACAGAACAAGCACGAATCCAAGAAGCTGCGCGCCGGACGCGGAGCGGTCGGTAAGGCTACCGTCGTTGGGCTGCGCGAACGCGGGCCGGGCGGGCGCGTCATTGCAGAGCACGTCAAGACTCCCGACGCGGCGACTCTCCAAGGCGCAATCTTCAAGCACGTCGAAGCTGGCTCGCAAATCTATACCGACGAGTCGCCAGCCTACAGCGGTTTGAACGGCCTGTTCTTCCTCCACGATACGGTCAACCACACCGTCCGCGAGTACGTGCGCGGCGACGTGAGCACGAACAGCATCGAAAGCGTCTGGGCGGTCCTCAAGCGCGGCGTGGTAGGCGTCTATCACAAGGTTAGCACGAAGCACCTTAGCCGGTACGTCAACGAGTTCGCGTTCCGGCTGAACGATGGCGACGTGAAGCGTCACACGCTGGACCGACTCGACTCCATGATCGCCCTGACCGTTGGCAAGCGACTGACGTTCGCGAGGTTGACCGCATGAAAACACCGCCAGCCATATTAGACGCCGTTGCGGATCGCGTACTCGGCTACCGACCGAAGCCCAAGAGCGAGCCTGCGAAAAAGCGCCAGCGAAAGCGACGTAATTTGAAACGGAGGGACTCAAATCAATAATTCCCAAAATTTTCCTCGATGTAGCGGGCGTTCGTAGCTGTGGTGAGAGGAGCAGTGATGCGTTGTACAGCCCAGGCCAGTAGAACTTGAGCGGGGGTTTTATGGACGCGCTTGGCGATGCCCGTGATGACAGGATCGTCGAGTAACCTCGGTTCCATACCATGACCCAACGCCGCGAAGGCCTGCATCACGATGCCATTGCTCTTGCAATAGTCGAGCAGTTCCCATTGAGGGAGATATGGATGGGATTCGACTTGAAGAACAGCAGGCTTTACCCGTGCGGATTCGAAGACCTCTTTCAGCTGTTCCAGACTGACGTTCGATAATCCGATAACCTTGCACCGGCGTTCGTCCACGAGGCTCTCCAAAGCCTTCCACGTATCCGTCAGGGTCGTCGCATCATCATAAATCACGTTGCCGTTCTTGTCCCTCGGGTCCTGGTCGTCCCCGGGTTTGAAAGCAAATGGGGTATGGATGCAGTATAGATCGACATAGTCCCGTTGCAGTCTTCTCAGACTTGCCTCGAAGGCGGGTCTGACGCGTTCGGGACGATGATTGTTGTTCCAGAGCTTCGTACCGACAAAAACGTCCTCCCGCTTTGCCTTGCCCTCCTGGAACACATCCCGCATCGCTTCGCCCACTTGTTCTTCATTTCGGTAGCGTTCGGCGCAATCGAATTGACGAAAGCCCACCTCCAGCGCGGCCTTAGTTGCGTCTTTGGTTGCGATCGGGTCAGGAATCAGCGTGCCAAAGCCGAGCGCTGGAATCTCATCGGAGCCGTTGTTAAGCGGTATCTTTGTATAGCGAAGGCCGTCGGTATCACTCATAAAACCCTTACCTCCGTGGAAATCACATTCCGAGTCGATTCATCAAACCTCTACGAGCAATGGCGATGCCAGCCGACGCGGCACCTAGAACCAATCATTGATGCTGCGTTGCGCCGACATGATTCGCGGACGTCAGACGCTCACTCTCCCTTGCTGCGGTGATCGTACGAGATGGAGTAAGCGGCTGACCGCGCCAGCAGAATCGGATCGGCCGACAGACCTATACCGTCCGTTACGTTGGTCGGGTCGAACACGAGACGGCGCTCATCGGCCGCGCCGGTCGGGGAGATTCGGGTCACCTCCAGCCGTCCCAGCTCGACCAGGGGCCGGTCCGCCGGCCACAAGGCGGTGGCGTCGTCTGTCGGATCGCTCTCGCCAGCCAATTGCAGGAGGAGGCGGAACACGACTGGACCGTTCCTCAAGCGGCCCTCCAACTCCTCGCGCAAGAAGTTCGTGATGCGCGTGCTCGCATCATCAGGGGAGAGATAGGCTTCCCCGGCCTCGGGCATCCAGCGATAGCGGCCGAATCGGCTGGTGCCATCCGCGGCAGTGAATTTAAAAGCATGCTCCGCATAATAGCTGGCCCGCCCGTAGCTGGTCGGCACCGGCTTCTGCATCAGACGCTCAATAAATGCGCGTGTGGCGGGATGACTGTCCAGAAAGCGAGGGACCGCGTCGGGTGCAGCCTCGCCGGTAGCCGGGTCCGGAAGCTGCGCACGCAGGAACGCGAGAAACTCTTCAGGTGTCCGCGCGGGAAACCCCTCGATATGGAGCGCCAGGATGTCCGCGCTCTTGCCATCGGGCAACTGGAATTTCAACGCCAGCGCGCGGGCGTTGGGGATACCATCGTGCACGTCAGGATTCCCGCTCGCATTGGAGAAACGCATTAGGGTTGGGACCGCTTGCCCTTGTAGATGCGGCGCCCGGCTCACAGCGCGCGCCGCTGCTGAAGCGCTAAACGTGCCCGAGCAGACGATTCCCTTGGCGTGAACGGGGCGGAACCCCGGATGCGGGCCGGCTAGCGCCCGCATGGTCTCCACGAGTTGAGCGACAACGGTTGCTGATGCGGGAGATCCTGACATGGTGGGCCTCCTTGCTAGATGCGGCGATGTGCCTCAGTCGGTGGGCTCAACCAGCCTGGACAGCTCTCGTGAATCAAAGAAGCCGCAACCTCCATCGCAATGAAGCTCGCGCCTACCAGCACGACGCGCCCGGCCTTGGCGGCCTTGCCAATAATCGCGCGGCAATCACTCAGCGAGCGCAGGTAACAAACCTGCGACGGGTCCGCACCGGGAGTCTTGAGCTTCACTGGCTCAGCGCCCGTCGCCAGGAGCAACGCATCAAATTTGCGATTGCTGCCATCGGCGAGCTGGACGCTCTTCTTCCGCGGATCGATCGCTGCAACCCTCGTATTCAGGAGCAGTTCGATCTGGTGCTCGCGATAGAAGTCCATCGAGCGCAGCGGGATCCATTCCTCGTTCGCAGTACCGGCTAGAAAATCTTTCGACAGATTCGGCCGGTCGTACGGAGTGGAGTCATCCGCGCTTATCATCGTAACGCCGCCAGAATATCCGTCGGGCCGCAGCATCTCTGCCGCGGCGTTGCCTGCAGCGCCGCCGCCGACGATGATGACGTTTTCTGGCGCCTTCGCCGAAACGGCCGGCCGTTTTTTCCCGGGCTGCTTTTCGCGGACGAAGAGCTTGCCGCCGCTCGTTTCAACCTTCCAGGAGCTGACCGGGTCAAGAGCCGGAGCGCGGAGCGCCTCGCCGGTGCGAAGATTGAAACAGGCGTGATGCCATGGGCATCGGACGGTATCGCCGGCTATAAGGCCTTCGGCCAGTGGACCGCCATAGTGGGTACAGGACGCGCCGATGGCGAAGTAGGCATCGCCGCGCCGAGCGACCAGGATAGCCTCGCCGTTGGCGTGGCCCTGCACCATGCCGCCGTCGGCGAACTCGCCGATGGAAACTCCCTCCGCAAAGTCGGGCCCGCTCAGTTTCTTTTTTTCGGCCATTGGTTCGCCGAATTTCTATTTTGAATCGAGATCAATACTCGCACCGGTACCGGCCGAACGCAACGAAGAAGTCTTGGCTCGTTTTTCCGCCGCGAGGTAGCGCATCGGCCCGATGAAACAGGCTGTGGCTTCCGGCGCAACCCATACTTCGGCTGCCGCAAGATCGCCGAGCAGATCTCGAATGCCTTCGGCATCGAGCTCAACAAGGATGTCGTCCGGCGCATTCTGACGCGCTATTACCGACCTGCGCCCGGCGGCGGTGGCCCGTCCTGGCTCTCGGTAATCGGACACGCCAGAGACCGTCTGTGGAGTGTCGATCTCTTCCGCACTGAATCAATTTTGCTCAAGAGCTATTGGGTCATGGTGGTGATGGACGTATACACCCGTCGGATCGTCGGCTTCGGCGTCGCGGCTGCCAATCTCGACGGGCGCCAGGTCTGCCGGATGTTCAATCATGCGATCGCGCGGCAGACTCTGCCCAGGCATCTTTCCTCGGACCACGATCCGCTGTTTCGCTTTCATCGCTGGCGAGCGAACCTTCGGGTGCTCGAAGTCGATGAGATCAAGACCATTCCCGCAACGCCCCGTTCGCATGCTTTCGTCGAGCGGCTGATCGGAACCATCCGGCGCGAGTATCTGGATCGAATCTGGTTTTGGAACCAGAGCGACCTCGAACGGAGGCTCGAGGACTACAAGGTGTTATCGACACTGACTAGTTTTGCATCTGTCAGTTTAGCCACCCGTTCGAGAACAAATGTGCTTTCTCCTCCTCGAACTCTCAATTCCGCAATTAGCCCAGGATCATGCTTCAAGGACTCAATGAATAAGTCTGGAAGATGGTCAGATATGTCCGTCCATGTTTGACAATGGTCAACTACTTCTTGAAACTCCACGAGATCCGATTTATCGGGTGTGACCAGGTGTTGTCTGACTTTCCTATTAGTGCGCTTTACCTTGCGCCGTCTTAAATAGGGTCCTATCTCTGATGGACGCCGAATGCCCGTGATGAGTTTCTTCAAGAAAACAGTTTGGAATCGTTTCAAAGTTCCTTTTAAACATTTTGGCGACCTGCCATAGTCATCATGCAACTAGGGTACGGTTGAATAGCCTATGAGCGACGAAATGCCGAAGCAGGGGAGCAAATCCAAGGGCGACTCATGTTAGCCGAACGACTAATGGAGATTCAGAAAAGCAAAACGAGAACTCTTAACAGGTTGCGGCAAAGGTGCATATTGTGGCCGACACGATAGTTAATTCAGCGGCAGATTCTACAGCACAGGAGGCGGCTCTGATTGGCGGCTCTATGCAGACCTCAATAGGCTATGCTTCTATCGGAGGCGATTCTGGAAACGAATCCACCTTGCGCGAGCACCTCCCTGTCCTTGCTAAGTCCGAGCCAACCGATCCCGGCCAACATTGCAAGGAAAGGTATCGCAGGCACGCGGAAACGTGAATGAGCGTCAGGTCCTGCAGCACACCCGAGCATAATCAACGCTATCGCGAGCGGTATCAGCAAGAGTGCGGTCTGTCTCTTCGACATCCAATCATTGCGCAAAAGAGCGCGCGCGACCCCGAGCCAGATGAACCCGATCAAGAGCAACTGAACGAGAACCAGAGCGGTAAGAGTTGGCGAATGTAGAACTTGCCTGACCCGGACCAGAACATCCGACGATGGCGGGACCTTTAACGGTCCGCCGTTCTTCGTCCCAATCAGTTCATTTAATTCGTTCCGTGCGGGTACCATCGCGACGTAAATTAAGCCTCGGCCGATCACCACCGCCGTCGCGATGGGATGCTGAACAAATATTTCAAGGCTGTCGCGCAGGATGCCACCCGTTGATAGAACATGCGTTTCTTCACTTCGGCGGCGCAGGTCGGCTTCTACCTCAAAAAAATTGCGATGGGTGGCGTATGAAAGAACTCCAGCGGCATCATAGTAGTATAAAATACCTGCGGAATCGGTGTCCATCGCACTCACGCCTGCGACAGCGCGATTTCTCGCAATCCAAGCGAGAATGGTGCTTATTGCGATGACGAACGCGAGGACCATGAAGATCGATGCGCGGAGCCAATTCGTTCGTCTGAACGAAATCAGAAACGGAATCGGCGCAAAAAGCGGTAACAATATGCCGGTTGGTCGAATCATGGCCGCAGCCGCGAGCATGACGGCAGCCGCGATTCCCCGTGCAGTAGCTCTCCAAGTCCACTCAGCGGCTATAATCGCTGATAGCTGCAACAGGATAGCGCCGGTTAGCAGGAATTGAAACGTCGCTTCCGACATGATCATTGCGCCGTATACTATTGTGGGTATGTCGATGGTTAGTAATGTTTCCGCTAACAGACCAGCCCTAATCCCCCAGCGCCCGCTGACGAACCAGCCGAGCCAGACGCAGAGAGTTGCCCCGAGAATTGCTTGGATCACAAGAACCGTACGCAGGTTGGGCATCAGCGCAACAAAATACGGATAGCCAGGCGGTCGTGATGCGTTGGGACTTCCGCAATGGCCATTGACCAATCTCGCAAACCCACACCCGTGCTCAATTCCCTCGGCAAGCGGAATATAGTCCGCCGCATCCCAACCGGTCTGAAACATCAGGTCATGCCGGGCGAGCGGCGCGAGCCGTATGAGGAGAGCGGCAATCCCTATCAGAACGAGCCACGCCGCCTGTCCTCTGGTCCTCATTCTTGACTCCCGCATATCACGTGGCACCTCAACGCAATATGGGTCTTCACCTCAACAGAAATAGCTGGGATACCCCCAGGGAGTTGTCACTTCGGAGCTTATTGGACGTGGAAGACCCGCTTATCGGTCCTACCCGCCCGACCGCGGCGCTGAACCCGATCATCGGTCTCTGGCTTGATCTGAGCGCAGCAGGTACTCCCGCGCGGCCGGGTGGCTGGCCGGGTCGTTGCCCTGGCTCCCGAACCAGTAGTGCACAAAATCCCCGGTCGGCTCGGCCAGGGCGGCGCGATCTCGGACCGCGGCTTCGAACCAGGGTTTTTGGGCCGTATCCCAGCAAAGGCCCCAGAACCTTCGGTCGGCGCGGACGCTGTCCAGCAGCACCTTTCTGTCCACGACCTCGTGGAACCGAGGGTGCTTCGCATCGCGGCCGATGTACTGCGCATGCAGAAGCTGGCGTTGCACACGGGCGAGGCAACACGAAAGAGACCCGGACATGGGTGGATGGGCCCGTACGCTTTGCGCTCGGATCCCACATACCAGGCGCCATCCGCCATGCGGGCGACCAGCGCTTCTTACCAGCGCGTGCCGCTGACCACACAGTCCGGCTCGAAGTGAAGCAGCGCGTCGTAGCCGTTCTCGCGGGCAAAACGCACCGCAACCTCGATCCCTGCGCCGTGCTGGCGGCAGGCGTAGACGCGCGATCGGACGTAGGAGAAGCGACGCATCCGCATGGGCCACAGGATCCTCGGACCCCGGATGGAGCGGTTGGTGTTGGCGATGGGGGATCACGCCGGGTTGCTCGAGCACCCACGCCCCCCCGCTGTGCATGTAGGGACGCCGCGGGTCGCCGTCGTTGTCCACGACGAGCACCTTCCACGAAGGAAAGTGGTGCCAAAAGGACCGCAGGGCCACCTTCATCCAATCGCCGCAACGGTACGCCACGAGCACTGGCAGGATCCTCAAGGTGCCTCCAATTTGGCGACGGTGATATCATACCGAGCCCGCGACACCAACCTCGACCGCGATGTCGCGCTGAAGATCCTGCCGGCGGCGTTCGCGGGCGACGGCGAGCGGCTGCAGCGATTCGAGCGCGAGGCGAAGACGAGAAGCTCGTCGAGTTCGTAGCTGCAAATCTGGCACTTGCCTTCGAACCACCGAGACGAGACCGCGAAGGGAACGTGCGTGAAACCATAGACCGCAAAATGTTCGCGGGAATTGATCTCGACCTTTAGCCGCAGACGGATCAGCGGCGTGTCCTCGGAGTTGAACCGGTAGACGATGGTGACGCGTCCGGCGGTTTGTTTCCATTGCGGCGTGCCAAGCCAGGGATCAAGAACTTCGCGCAGCGCTTCCATCATCGGACCCGCCGGTTCCGCGGGTGTCTGGACAAGGTCGATGTCCTCGGAATACCGGGCAGCGGGTTTGAGATGAAGCAGCTTGATTCGCTCGTTACCCAGCGATTTCTGATGAGCCGCAGGATTGCGTTCGGCCGAAGCTGTGCGCGCATCTGCTCGATCCATTCGGGCGTCTGCCAGGGAGCGACGGGCTCGTGACTCCAGAACATGAGTAAGCTGGGTTGTCCGAACACTCCAGCGGCTTCCGCCGCCCAGCCGTCGCTCCAGCACACAATGCGCAGTGGGGGAAAACTTATCCATGGCTCGATTTTCGGATTTCGAGCGAGTTATATTAACCCGAAGGCTCGGAATTCGCCATGCGGAAGAAATCCCTGCTCATAGTCGAGCTTCCATGAGCCTCCATAGGCCGCGACGGCGCGGCAGTTCCGGGTTCGCGCGAAACGGAAATGTCACTATCCGCTGCACGCTCGATCATGAGCACACCCAAAGTGACGGTCATCATTCCCACTCACAACCGCGCACGTTACCTGAGCGACGCGATCCATAGCGTCCTGAATCAGACCCTCGATGAGTTGGAAGCCGTCGTCGTCGACGATGGTTCGACGGACGCGACGGCCGAGTTGGTGAGTGCGATCGGCGATCAGCGCGTGCGATATCTTCGCCAGCCTCATCGCGGCATAAGCGTCGCAATGAATGCCGGAATGCGCAGCGCGCGCGGCCAATACATCGCCAGGCTGGATTCGGACGATCTCTGGCTCCCTGAAATGCTGGCTGCGCTGGTCGGCATCCTCGACGCGCAGCCGGCATTCGGCGTGGCGTACGGTAAAGGCCAGGCGATGGACCACGAAGGACACCCACTGGACCATATCCAGGGGATGAGCGAAAGGTTTCCAGGCGACGCTCTGCGGAGCCTGGTCTACGACGACTGCACCTGCAACGTTGCGCTGGTGGCCCGCCGCGAGTGCTTCGATCACGTCGGTTTCTATGACGAGTCGCTGGTCGCTAATGAAGATTGGGATCTGTGGCTGAGGGTGGCTCGGCACTATCGTTTCTGCTTCGTGGACCAGATCGTCGCGCGAATCCGCTGGCACGACGAGAACTTTACCGGGCTATCGTCCCCGCGCTTTGCCGAGGTGCTGAACGCGCGCACCGTGCCGCTGGACAAGTTGTTCAGCGATCCAGAGCTTCCACCGGCCATTCGCGCGATGAAATCCGCCGCGTACACCAACGTGTATCTATTTCGCGGCCAGCGCTGGCTGCAGAAACGCGCCTTTAAGAGGGCCGGGAGGGAGTTTGGCCTTGCCCTGCGCGCCAGCGAGCAACCTCTGACGACCGGAGTCCGGATCGCATGGTTTGCCCTCGCGCTGCCCGTATTGAAACAAACCGCACTGGGGCGGCGTGCGGTGGGCGCGCTGGCGGCGCTGCGCCAACGCCGTCGCGCCCAGCACGAAAGTACGATACCCGGTGAATGACCGCGTTCCCTCCCTCCCTTCGGACTCGCCGGATGCGAGCCTTCGGTGGCGGCGCGCTTCAGGTTCACGAGATACTTGGCGACGCTCGCGCCGTTCCCGAGCATGTCGGCTAGGCCGCGGAAGTACCTATACTCTGCAGACGTAATCCATCGAGTGAGGACTTTCCTAGCGTCCGCCTGAGCCTTCGAGCGCGGTTGTGGTTGGAACGATCACGGAAATGCGTACCGAGGCGGATTCCCGTTTCAGGGCGTTTGGCGTGCTGCAGCTATGCCTCGAACACCCGGGCGGCCTCTGCAGCTTTGCTACCGGCCCCGCATCAACTGGGTAAAGACTTGGTCGGCTGTGGGTACCGAAAACCTAATTCGGGGTGACGGGCGGGTCAGCCTGTGATACTGGGACGCCAATGGTCGAGTTTCTGATCAGCTCCCGCTCGTCGCGCGGTCCCACCTGAAGTCTCGGGCGCCACTCGAGGCCGAAAACATTGTCCTGCGTTAGCAGATCGTGCTGAGCCTAAAGTCGGGGTCTCGGGCGTGGCTGAGAAACATCGATCGGCTGATCTTGGTGGGGATGTACTGAGTGTTCCCCTCGATTCTGGATGCGATCACGGTGGTCAAGCCCGAGACCGTGATCCGGTGGCATCGGCGCGGCCTTCGGGCCTATTGGCGCTGGAAATCCCGCCGACGTGGTGACCGCCCTAGAATCGACCGCGAGATCCGCGACCTCATTCGCCGCGTCAGCTGATTCGCGACTGCGACGGCGCATCCGGTCCAGGGTACACCCGCCGCATTCGCGCAATGGGGATCAGAGATCGCCCTACGGCGCCACGCTCGCCTTGGCAGAACGGCCACGTTGAGCGGCTCATCGGATCGATACGTCGCGAATCACTCGACCACCTCGTCGTGTTCGGCGAAGCGCACTTGCGCGACGTCCTGAAGACTTACGCTTCGTATTACAACAAAGTCCGGACCCATCTCTCGTTGGATAAAGATGCTCCGGATTTTCGGCCGACGCAGAAGATCGGCCGCATCGCATCGATGCCAATCCTTGGCGGGCTGCATCATCAATACGTCCGGGTTTAGTTTTTGATGGGCTTGGCGCACTCTGATGGATGAAACCTGATAAGAGTGGGCTCACCACGCTGCAGGCACAGAGGTCGGTATTACCTTGGTGCTCGCAGCCCGTGGTTTAGTTTGACCCGAAGCCCTGCGAGTACCCTGGATTGTAACCGTGGACCGCGAGGTTCGCGAGCACGTTTGGTAGAGTTCGAGGACGAGGGCTTCGCGCCCGCGGCGTGGAGGAGGTGAGCGATGGAAGTGATCCACGAGCGGTGTGCAGGATTGGACGTGCACAAGGAGACGGTGGTTGGATGCGTCCGGGTGCGGGATGGAGGTGAAGTGCGGCGGTTCGCGACCACCACGCGCGGACTTCTGGAACTGGCGGACTGGGTACGGGAGGCGGGTTGCACGCGTGTGGCGATGGAGGCGACCGGGGTTTACCGGAAGCCGGTGTGGCACCTTCTAGAGAGCGAGTTCGAGCTGGTGCTGGCCAACCCGGCGCACATCCGCAACGTGCCCGGGCGCAAGAGCGACATGAAAGATGCCAGCTGGATCGCAGAGCTTTTGGCGCACGGCCTGATCCGGGCCAGTTTCGTGCCGCCGGGGCCGATTCTAGAGCTGCGCGATCTGACCCGCACCCACAAGCAATTGATCCGCGAGCTGGTGCAGCACAAGCAACGCCTGCAAAAGGTGCTGTGTCAAGGCCGGACAGAAAGTACATCAGTGGCCGCAGTGAAAACACATCAGTTTGAGGGTTGGAGGGAAATGGTGGTTTGGCTTCTGGCAGGGGGAGTGCGAGGGGGATCTCCCCCTCGCTGCCGAGCAGCGATCCGTGAGAGCCAGTCTTATCCGGGTTCTGTTGGCGGTTGATCGTCATTGATGCTGTGCTTGCTATGTTTGAGCCTGAAGCTGTCGCCGTTCATCTCGAGGATGTGAACGTGGTGGGTGAGACGATCGAGCAGCGCGCCAGTGAGGCGCTCGGAGGCGAACACACCGGTCCACTCATCGAAGGGCAGGTTGCTGGTAACGATAATCGAGCCGCGCTCGTAGCGCTGGCTGAAGACCTCGAACAGCAACTCGGCGCCGGTCGGTGACAGAGGAACGTATCCCAGCTCGTCGACGATCAGCAGCTTGTAACCGGCGAGTTGGTGTTGCAGTCGCAGCAGACGCTTTTCATCGCGCGCTTCGTGCAGTTCGTGGACGAGGGCCGCGGCGGTGCTGAAGCCGACCGCGAGGCCCTTCTGGCAAGCGGCCAGTCCGAGCCCCAGCGCGACGTGAGTCTTGCCGGTGCCGCTGTTGCCGAGCGCGATAATGTTCTCGCGGCGGGCGACGTACTCCGAGCGGGCCAGCTCCAGCACCAGGGTCTTGTTGAGGGAAGGGATGGCGGTGAAGTCGAAGCTGTCGAGACTCTTCACCGCCGGGAACTTCGCCTCCTTGATCCGGCGCTCGACGGTCCGCCGTTCCCGCTCGATCATCTCCAGCTCGGCCAAACGCAGCAGGTAGCGGGAGTGGTCGACGCCTTCAGCGGCGCATTGGCGGGCCAGCTTGTCGTACTCGCGCAGGAAGGTCGGCAGCCTAAGAGCCTTCAAGTGATGGGCGAGCAGAACCTGCGGTGTGTCGCTCATGACGCTGCGCCTCCCGCCAGCAGGCTCAGGTAGGCCGAGGGCGAAGTGGTCGTTACCGTGGCCTGCGGCAGGTAGGGATAGATCTTAAGGTTCAGCCGCGGCGGGCGGCGCTCGATCCGGCACAGCACCAGATGCTTGACCGCATCGAAGCCGATCACGCCACGATTCAGTGCCGCTCTGACACCTGCCAGTACATCGTCGGGGCGGAACACCTCCATCAAGCGCAGGACCTGGACGAACTCCCGCTTGCCCGGCTTGCCCATGCGCGCCTCGAGCAGACGGCGCAGGGTCGCGAACTCTTCGGGTAAGGCCCAGCCGACCAGTGGAGCTGCTTGATCGAGCGCACCGATCTTCCGCTCCAGCAGCACCAGGTAGTGCAGCGGGTTGAAGACGAAGTCCTCGCGCTCGTAGGACCGCGGATGTCGCGCGATCTCTTCCGCCGCGCAGGAGATCACCACCTCATGGACGTAACCGCGGATCAGCACTTCGCGGTGCCCATAGGCAGTCGGCACCGAGTAGTCATTGCCACGGTAGCGCGCCAGCGACAGTGAGCTGACCCGGGCAGCCTTCTTCTCGCAGGCTTCGTAGGGAGTCGTCGGCAGCGGCAGCAAGGCGGCACGGTCTCGCACCAGCCGCTCGCCGATGGTCTCATCATGACCACGCAGCCGATCGTTCAATCGGCGCCGGCAGTGCTCCAGCAGCTTGGCGTTGAGTTCCGCGAAGCTGGCTGCCCGTGGGATCGGCACCATGAAGTTGCGCCGCGCGTAGCCTACCAGCCCTTCGACCTTGCCCTTGTCGTTGCCCTTGCCCGGCCGCCCGAAGCGGTCGGCGAACAGGTAGTGGGACTGCAGCTCGCTGAAGACCCGAGTCCTTAGCCGCCTGCCATCTCCCAGGATGCGCGCCACCGCCAGCTTGAGGTTGTCGTACAGGATCGAGTGCGGCACCCCGCCGAAGAACTCGAAGCTGACGTTGTGCCCTTCACAGAACGCTTCGCTGCTCTCCGACGGATAGGCCTGCACCAGGCAGCTGTCACTGTGCGGCAGGTCCATCGCGAAAAAATGGATCTTCTGCTCCACCCCGCCGATCACCGCGAGCGCTTCGCCGAAGTCGACTTGCGCGTGCCCCGGCTCGTGGCGCAACGGCACGAACATCTCGCGCTGCCGCTGGCGGCGCTCGTGCACGTAGTCCTTTACGATCGTGATCCCGCCGCTATATCCGTGCTCGTCCCGCAGCCGCTCGAAGATCCGCTTCGAGGTATGCTGCTGCTTGGCCGGCTGACCCTTATCTTCCTCCAGGATCCGGTCGATGATCCCGACGAATGGATCCAGCTTCGGCCGCGCCGGTGGCCGGCTCCGCCGGTATCCCGGCGGCACCGAGAACGCCAGCATCTTCGCCACCGTCCGCGGGTCGATGCCGAACCGCCGCGCCGCCTCCCGCCGGCTCATCCCCTCCACATACACCGCTCGCCGCACCTGCCCGTACAGTTCCACGCCTTTCATCCCTCCGCCCTCTGCCCATCTTGGCAGAAGACCTTCGGTTGCCGGACTTTCGCTCCGGCTCGGCCGGTCTATCCGGCCGCTCTATGAGGGATTTTTCCACCGGCGCTCTCA
>JBEKWX010000002.1:0-34024 GCA_049512675.1 Terriglobales bacterium
ATTCCCAGCCGAGGTCTTCCCCTTGTCGCATATGATCTCGCTCTCTCCGGAAACCTGCACAAACGCTTCGCTGGGTTACCCTTCATGAATAAGGCGGGCTAGGCAAAACCAATTGACGAATTCCTCTGCCAGGAGCTCTTCCGTAGGCGGCCACATTTCGCGATAACGGGAAATAAAAGACTGGCAAAACCAAGCAATTTCGTGTTTTGCGTCATTTTTTATGATTTCCATTTTAATTAAGCGCCTTTTAACAGTTTTCGCTCGGTTAATTTCTCGTACATTTCCACAATAAAGCGTTTGGTCTCCAGGTTGACGTGCGTTCCCTTTAACCGTGTTCCCTGATTGAACGTCGGATCAGTCCTGACGTGCTCGTAAGCTTCTTCAACTTGTCTGCGTTTTGCGGTTTCCGCTGAATCCTCTTCCAAATGCCCCGCTGCAATTAAAAGATCCCGGTGTGGCACGTCGTAGACCTTGGCGAGCCGCTTCAGAATCTCGGGCTGTGGGGGTTTTCGCAATCCCCGCTCGACCTGGGAAATGTAGGCGTTGGATACTTTGGCCTGGGTTTCGACCTGTTTGAGCGTCAGCCCCCTGGCTTTCCGCAACCGTCGCATGTAGGTTCCGAAGTTTTCCATAGTGGGATCACTATAGGCCATTCTGTTAACAATTGCAAGAATGTTCTTTCCCGGTTGACAGTCCATCGGTTGCCGGAGGACAATACGTATAGTTGTGAGAATACATTAACAGAAAGACTATCTATGTCCCCAGTATTGTCGTTGAACCCTGATTTCTTCCCCTGCCCCCTTTGTCTCGCCCCTCTCGATGTGCGGCAATCCAAGAAAAAGAAGCCTTACGTGATCTGTGACACGTGTGGAGTCCAGATGTTCGTGCGAAGTAAGGCCGGGGTGCAAACGTTTGAGCGCATGGTGGGAGATGGTGGAAAGCGCAATGTCTGGAAACGACTGGAGGACTTGGCAGCCAGATATCGGCTCAAGTGCCCGGAATGCGAAAAGAGCTTTTGGATCGTCCCCGATCAGCTCAAGACGAGTTGGCTGGACGGCAAATTCCAGGGTTATCAATGCCCCGAGCGCGGTTGCCACGGAGTCGTCGAGTGGAAGAAGGAAACCAAATGAAAATTACATTGCTCGTAGCGCGGACACTTTCGCAACGGAGCTGGGGTTGGAAGTGATTCCGGACTCAGGTACACTGCCCGAGATTGATTCGACGGCACGGAATGGAGAATCCGTGTCACGAAGACGTTTTCAAAGAGGCAGCGTGTACTTGAACAAAACCAAGACCCTGTGGCTGGGGATGTATTCCGAGTACATTCTAGATAGCTACGGGGTTGAGAAACGGGCGCGTAGACAAGTGGTCCTGTCACCGGCCACAATGACGAAGCGCAAAGCACGGAGCCTCTTGCAGCCACATCTTGACCGCGTTAACTCTTCCCTTTCCCAAGCGGCACGCGAACGGAAAAGCGCAACGGTGGACGCCTTTCTAAGTATTTGGGAACGAGATTATCTATCCATCACAAAACCCTCTACTCAAAGCAGCGTTAAGTCTCACCTCAAACGATTGAAAGCCGCGTGGGGCGGCCGTGACATCCGGCAGGTTGATGCTGGAGACTTACAGCGGCTCGTCTCTACGGCGAACCAAGAGTTATCACCGAAAAGCGTTAGCAATCTGTGGGGGACGATAAACCTCGTTTGGCAAGCCGCTTTTGCACAGAAATATGTGGAAGCAACTTTGCCTAAACCGAAACTTCCACCCAGGCCGAAAAGGAGAGCGCGATTCTTCACTCTCGCCGATGTTGGAAAGATCGTTGCGGCTTCGGTGGAAGAACATGCGGTTTTTTATTGGCTTGCTGCTGAGTCAGGGTTACGTGCCGGGGAGTTGGCGGGGGCCAAGCTCACCGACGTAACGAGTGACCGCATTACCGTGAACCAATCCATTTGGCACGGTAAAGAGCAATCACCGAAAACGGCAAACTCGCTGCGGGCCCTTGCGCTGTCTCCGCAGCTCACCGCGCTATTGTGGGAACAAATGGCCCGTCAGAAAACGAAGGGCCATGAGTTTCTATTTTCAACGTCCTCGGGAAGCCCTTGGGACATGAACGCCTACCGGAAGCGCAAGCTATTGCCGCTGTTAACGGCTCTGGGGATCAAGCAGGCGGGCTTTCATGCCTTCCGGCACTTCAACGTTTCTTTCCTCGACTCTCTCCGCGTCCCGCTGAAGACCATTCAAGAAAGAGCGGGACACGCGCTGACAGGCTCTTTCACCCTCGATGTTTATGGCGGTCAACCGGAGTGGAGTCGAAACGTTGAAGCTGCCGAAAAAGCAGGGGCAGAGTTAGCGCGCGTGGTAGAAGAAGCGAAGAATTCTGTCAGCTTAACCGCAATCAAAGAAATCGGCCTCCCATCTCCGAACCGGGAAGCCGCTGCATAGAAAGAAGTTGTTTGGTTGCGGGGGGTGGATTTGAACCACCGACCTTTGGGTTATGAGTGCCACCATCAACGGAATCTAAAGACAATGCGCGGCGCAAAGAGGAATGCATTGTTCTTAAGAAGAGCAAACTGTAATCGTGCCTGCCCCTGTGTTGCCCTCGTTCCATACCCCTTGACCGTCGTCCTGCGCGATGCGGGGATATGGTAGAGCGCAGCCTTTTCAGAACCGTGGTTTTGAGTACTTTCAACGCCTTACTAGCCGCCGAGGACTGCCTTAGTACGTCGTACCTCCTGTAAAACGGAACCACCACAGGTGTAGACCACAGGTGTGAAATGCATGCGCGTTCCAGAAAACTGGTCACGGCCCGATACTTCCGCTAGAACCGGCGCCAGATTTTCGTAGCATACTGCCCCTAGACCCACCCACTCTGCCGCTCAGATGCCAAGAGAGGAATGATCGTTCTCGGTGGGACCCGTAACCAGTGCGCACCCGGACTCGACGTAGAGAGGGCGCGCCGGGAGAATGCGCCGACGCCAAAAAAGGAAGACCACGCCCGGTTAATGTTGCGCGACTCTTAACTTGATCTCAGGTGGCGCAACCAGGATTGGGCCATTGAAGCATTCGCGATGTATGCGGGACAGTCGCTGGTGCCCCCGCACGTGCGTGCGGTTCCGGTCCAAAAGTCGAGCGGTCGAAAAGCGTAGCGGTAATTGCGTTGCTGAGTACGGCTCTGTTTTGATTGGCGTGTCGAATCAAAGAACTTGACAGCGTCCGCAAACTTCAAGACCGCACCAAATCTCAAAACGAACTGACTACAACGAACACCGAATTTTCGCTTTCCGTCACCAGCATGAGAGGCGTGCGTGCGCGCCCTGAAGGGCGGCTCTCCATCACGGCAGATCGGACCCAATTATATTTACGTGGGTAAGATTGCCCGCTTGGGGTGTGGGGAACGCGCCCAAAGCCCAGCTGCCTCGCACCGAGCCTCCATTGATGAGCACGTCCGGCGCGTTGGTTCCACCGGCTCTCAATTGGACCGCGGCCTGCCCAAGACCCGGAGCGGCTCCTACTTGCAGATTTGTGAACTGGTAGCCTGGTGAATTGGAAGCGGTGGCGATGATGCCGTACTGCACATTCTCGAGATCAATGTTGTTTCCCCTTCCCCAGCCACAGCGAGGATTGAGCGTAGTGTCGGGCGAATCGGTCAGAAGCATCCCGGCGAAACGGGAGAACACGAAGAAATCGTGTACCTCAAGGCTATCCATGCGGCCCACCACCAGTGCCGTCCCGTTGCTCAGCACCCAACTGTCGATCGCGGTCGGATAAGAAGCGTTTTCCACCTCATCCCAGAACACGCCATTGTGGATATTGTGCAGCGTGGTGAAGTCTTCATCGTTGTCGATGTGGATACCGATATTGAAGGCGCCGATGTACAGATCCTGGGCCATTTTTCGGCCAAGTTCCATGTCCAGGAAGTTGTAGGCATTGGTCACCGTGGAACGAACCACCTTCCCGGCCGCGGCGGTCAGCACTATGGTGTAGGGATAAACCGTGGGAGCCGCGGCGCTGCTCTTGACCTGGTTCGGGTAATGGAAGAGCAGGTCGGTCACTCCGGTGCCGAGTCCTTGTAGGGTTAGAAAAGGAGCACCGGTATTGGTGACCAGGAGCGTGGGTGCGATCGCGGTAGTGGCGGGATTAACTCCAGCCACATCGAAGGGCCCCTCCACCGCTCCGCTTAGGACAACACCTGTAGGCACAACAAAAGTACCCGTCGTGTAGTAGCGGGCCACCTTGAAGACAACCGAACCACCCCCGGCCGCAGCCGCAGCGTTGATCGCGTTTTGAATGGCCGTGGTGTCATCCGTCTGACCATCCCCCTTGGCTCCGAACATCTCCACCGGGAATGCGTCGGCCAGGGCGCCGACGTTGATGGGATTCGAACTTCCCGCGAGGGAAGAGGTGGCGTTGTCGGTCGCAGTGATGGTTTGGTTGCCGGCGGTCGTGAGTGTGGCCGAGAAGGCTTTGGCCCCGGATACCAACGTCGAATCGGGGGGAAGTTGCGCGTTGGGATCGGTGCTGGTGAAGTGCACCGTCCCGGGATAATCTGTCACCGGGTTATTCGAGGCATCGAGTGCGGTCACCGTGAAGTTGAACGATATTGCTGAGGGAATGTTGGCTGGACCGCGGACGGAAAAATGAGTGGCCGGTTGAGGAGTCGTAGTCGTGCCGCCGCCACCTCCACAGGCAGCGAGGAAGCCCAAACTCGAAGCGAGGAACAGCAACCGCGACGATCTCTTCATGGTGTTCCCTTCGAAGGCAACGACCTTCACGCGGGAAAGTCCTAGCGTTAGGGCAGATCGTGCCCAATTATGTTGATCGCCTTGAGATGGCCAGCCGCGGGCGTGGGGAACGGGCCCAAAGCCCAACCGCCAGCCACCACCGAACCTCCGTTGATGAGCACGTCGGGCGGCAAAGAGCCGCCGCTCGTCAATTGGACCGCCGCCTGACCGACACCAAAGGTGTTTACGCGCAGGTTCGAGAACTCATAGCCTGGCACATTGGACGCGGTGACGATGAAGCCGTACTGCATGGTATCGAGATCGATGTCGCTCCCGGTTCCAAATCCACACCGCGGATTTTGTGTGGTGTCCGGAGAATCGGTCAGGAGCATCCCGGCATAGCGGAAGAACACGCTGAAGTCGTGCACCTCGAAACTGTCCGCGCGGTTCACGACCAAGGCGATCCCGTGGCTAATCACCCAGTTGTCGATCGTGGTGGGGGGACTAGATGGGTTTCCCATCACGTCCCAGAACACGGTGCTGAGCAGGTTGCGCAGCGTCACGTGGTCGTGCGCGTGGTCGATGTTGACACCGATATTAAACGCCCCAATGTATAGATCCTGGGCGAGGACCCGGCCGCTCTCGATGTCCAGGAAATCGTAGGCGTTGGTTACCGTGGAACGGACCACCTTCGTGCCGTAAGAAGTGACCAGAATGGTGTAGGGGTAGACGTTGGGAGCGGACGCGTTGATGCCAACCTGGTTCGGGTAGTGGAAGAGCAGATCGGTTACTCCGGCACCGAGTCCTTGCAGGGTTATAAAAGGACCGCTGGTGCTGGTGACCAAGAGCGTGGGTGCGACCGCGGTCACCGCCGGACTGGCTCCTTCGACATCGAAGGGCCCTTCGATCGCTCCACAAAGGATTACCCCGGCAGGCACTTGAAACGTTCCGGTCGTGAAATAGCGAGCCACGTTGAACACCACCGACCCGCCGCCGGCCGCAGCGGCAGCGTTAATCGCCTTTTGAATCGCCACCGTGTCGTCGGTGGCACCGTCGCCTCTAGCACCATACGCTGCGACCGATGTGCCGGCACACACGGCTCGCGCGACCGTTCCGGCGCAAAGAATCCAAAACAAAACGATTGCGAGCGTGGTCTTCACTGTCGTCCTCCTCGGCAAAGTGGTGCCGGCGACCTTGAGATACGTGGAATATACGATGGCCGAATCAATAACATCAAGGTCGCAACCCGGCTGTGTTCCGTGCTCCCGTTTGCCCGGGGTGAAGGCCGGGCCGTCCCCTGAAAGGACGGTCCGTGTGCGGAGTTGTCGTCATTGGTCCATGCATACCCGGGGCCGGAACCTCACGGGCTGCTTCGGCCGCGTCCACCAGACCATAGTCGCAGCCCTCGACGCCGGGATGATTCCCGTCGCAGGGGATCAGCAGAAAAGCATGCTGGTTGCCGCTGGCATCCACGCCCGTGCCGGCGATCTCGCCACGGTCATTGACGGTATCGGCGTTCAGCAGGTAGAGAGCGGAACCGGGCGGGACTAGAGCATTCAGGTCGAAGATCGCGCCGTCCTCCCACAGGAAACCACGCGTAGAATCTCCGTTGCTAAGACACCCGGAGTGCGAGATCGAGCCACCGACGACCTGGCCTTTCGCGTTAATATCGCTCGCGTAGGTGCATCCATCGGCTTCAATGGTTCCGAGATCGGTGATCTGCCCAACCTGCCTCCAAAGAGCTGCGTGGAACAAGGTATCTCCGGCAAGGTAAGCGAAGCCGACGACTTGCCCGGCATCGTTGACCGCATCGGCCCCTGTATAGTTGCTTCCCAGCGAGCCGCCCAAATCCTGAATGGAACCGTGCTCCGACAGGAAGGCGCGCTCGAATGTGTCTCCCGTCGTGAACGAATAGCCGACGACCTGTCCTCGGTTATTGAGATCCTCAGCCACGGTGCAGGTACCACCAAGGCTGCCGACGTTCGTCATCCCTTTCTCTTTTTCCCAAATGAAGGAGCCGAGAGCGAAGGGGGAGCATGCTCCGCTCTGCGTTGTGCTGGTGTAGGACCACCCCACGACCTGTCCGGGCTCGTTGATGAGGGCAGCCAGGGCGTCGGTCCCGCCCAAAGTACCCAAATCCTGCATCCCGTTCTCTTCGTCCCATAGAAATGCACGTACCTGGGTTGATGGGGGCAAATAGTTAATGAAGAAGGTCAAAGAGTTGGAATCGGGAATTGTATTCGTGGCATACCCCACGACCTGGCCGCGGCTGTTGACAGCATTAGCCGCGCTCTCGTATCCGCCCTCGGGCAAGGTTCCCAAATCGGTGATGACGCCGTTCTTCCAAAGCACAGCATGAAGTTCCGGAAAGCCAAAACCAATCAGGGGATCGAACTCGCCGTTTTGAGAGAATCCCGCGATCAGTCCGCTTGCGCTGATCCCGACCGGGAGGCTGCTCCAGCCGCTGACAAGTGAGCCGAGGTCGGTCATCCCGCCGTTTTGCCGTTGAAATGCGTAAGAGACAAAACAATCCGGGTTGAAACAAGCGGCTGGGACAGGATCGGGCGTTGAAGTATCCGCAAAACCGGTGAGCACGCCGCTGTCGTTCAAATCCGTGCCCGGACGAGTTATTCCGGTGTCGACGAGGTAACTTTGGGGCCCGCCGAACGTGCCCATGTCCACGAACTGGTAATGATGGGGCTGGTGAGGGTGATGTTGTTTATTCTGCGCGGTCAATTGGATTGGGATGGCCAGCGCTGCGAGTAAGGTGAGCGCAGTGATGTTCGTGCCCAGCTTCTTTTTCATGACTTCCTCCTTCGATTCTTTTGTCGTCCTGTGCCCGGGTCGGTTCACTGGCTGCGTCATATCCCGGACTGCCGCTATGTCTGTTACTTTCAAGCCAGGGCGGTTGTTATCCCCGAGCTGCGCGACTCCGCTTCAGAGGGATGACCGCACCTGGCTGCCCACGGGCGAAGAACTAGGGCAATCGCTGTGTCCGCCGAAATATGTTCAGCTTGTAGTTAGCATTGAATGGTGAATGCTCTACACTGCGACCGAGTGTGTGCGCACTCGTGGAGGCATGTGGAGAAGGATTTAGCGCATTTGCAGCCGCAATCTCATCCGCACTGGCCGGGACCAGCAAGACAGCATGTACGTCGCCGTTTGGCAATTGTCCGACCGCCGCAATCTCGCCTTGGTCGTTCATGTCCCACGCCTCAAAGACCTGAATGTCAGATCCGGGGAGAATCAAAGCAGTCAAGTCATGTATGGCACCGTTCTGCCACAAGAACATGTGTTTGGTGTTATTCATGCAGTCTGTCGACTTGCCCATTGCCTGTCCCCTAGAATTGCTGGTGAGCCCGTCACTGCACAGATCGCCGGGCACGACGCCCACATCGGTCATCACTCCGTCCTGCCACACAAACGCATGATGTGTCCCATCTGCGAGGTCCGCAGTTCCAACAGCCAGGCCGGAATCGCTGATATCTAAAGCCTCTCCCGTAGGGCCTCCCAGGGTGCCCATGTCTACCAGCCCCCGGTTGCGATCCCAGTAAAAAGGATGGGGGATTTGATTACCTGCCAAGTAGGAAGTTCCAACGACTTGGCCGCGGTTGTTGAGCCGATTGGGCACGCCGCAGGTGCCGCCCAGGGTTCCGATGTCGGTCATCTTCCCGTTTTCCCAGAAAAAAGGATCTTGGGTCGGAACATCCGGTGGACAGCCGGAGCCGTTGTCGATGTTTGCAGTCGAGTTGAGGTAAGACTGCCCGGTAATTTGACCTAGCTCATTGATGGTGAGCGACACAGTGTCGGGTCCGCCCAAAGTTCCGATATCTTGCTTGTACCCGTCTTGCCAGAGGAAGGTCCTCGTCTGAGTTCCCCAACCAAACATCGAATAAGGATCAGTCACGGTATTGTTCGACCCTGCGATAACTTGCCCGAAACTGTTGACGGCGAAGCCAAAGCTCTCGGTGCCTCCACGCAGTGTTCCGAGATCGTGAATGCGTCCATCGGGAGTCCAAATGACGGCACGAGTCTCCGTTTCTGCGCCAGTCAGCGGATCGACTACTCCGTTATCGGAAACCCCGATGATGAATTGGCCATTGGCACTTATCCAATTGGCCTCACTACTAAGATTGACACCCGGGAGCGCGTCCAATTCGATCACGCTACCGTTTCGCCACACCTGCCCGTACTGAACAAGACAATCTGGGCTTTGGCAGTTGGGGGAGTACGGATCGGGAATGTCTGTCTCTGCTTCGCCGGCGTAAGTCCCGTTGTGGCTCAAATCCTGGGTGCCCGGTCCGTCAACGAAAGAATTGGGACCGCCGAACGTACCTAAATCAATCAGTTTGTATCGCGGCAGCTTCTGCGCGGCCAGTTGGACCGGCACGGTGAACACACCGAGTAAGGTCAGCGTAGTGACGTACATTGCCAGATTCTTTTTCATGACTTCCTCCTTAATCCTCTCTACCTACTCGTGCGCGAAACAGGGCGGGAATCGATCATCTGGCATGGTTTTCTTTTCAAAGGCGGCGGGAAGGACGGGTAAACCGGCAGAGTAAAAGGCGGTGTATAATCCGGGCGCGAACGGCGGAAGTTCAGCATTATCAACATGCGAGCCCTGACTGACACGCACGAAGTGACCCGACTGCTCGCCGAGTGGGCGAAGGGAAATCAGCAGGCCCTGGAGGACCTCACGCCGCTGGTCTACCGGGAGCTCAGGCAATTGGCCGCCAGCTACCTGCGGAAGGAATCCCCAGGTCACACGTTGCAACCAACCGCGCTCGTACACGAGGCCTACTTGCGGCTGGTTGATCAGAAAAACCCAGACTGGCAGGGACGGTCGCACTTCTTCGGAGTGGCTGCGCGCCTGATGCGGCAGATCCTTGTGGACCACGCGCGCCGGAGGCAAGCCGGCAAGCGCGCGGTGCGCAAAGTGTCCCTGGAAGAGGCGGTGAGCTTTCAGCCTGAGCGGAGCCGCAACCTCGTGGCTTTAGACAGTGGCCTCAAAGCACTCGAGAAACTCGACCCGAGGAAATGCAAGGCGGTTGAACTCCGCTATTTCGGCGGGCTCTCCACAGATGAGATCGCGCAAACGCTGGAGGTCTCCCCGATTACAGTCCGGCGCGACTTGAGGATGGCGGAAGCGTGGCTTCACCACGAAATGCGGAACGCGTAGGTGTCACTTGACCCCTGAACGCTGGGCGCAGATCGAAGAGTTGTTCCATCGCGCCGCGGAGTGCGGCCCGGAGGAGCGCGCCTTACTGCTGGACGGGGCTTGCAGCAATGATCCGGAGTTACGGCGAGAAGTAGAAGTGCTGCTTTCCTGCGACGGAAGCGCTGGCAATTACGTGCAGGCGGCCGTGCGCGCCGAGGTCGATACCGTCGGGTTTCCCCTGGCGGGTGAGACCATCTCCCATTACCGAATCCTGGATGGACTCGGCGGCGGCGGCATGGGCTTGGTGTACCGGGCGCAGGACATCAAGTTAGGCCGTCAAGTCGCTCTCAAGTTCCTGCCTGAAGAGTCAGCCAATGATCCTCGGTCGCTGGCGCGCTTCGAGCGCGAAGCTCGGTCGGCCTCGGCGCTGGAACATCCCAACATTTGCCCTATCTATGAATTCGGCGAGCACGAAGGCCGGACGTTCCTCGTAATGCAGTTGTTGGAAGGACAGACATTGCGCGAATTGATCGCCGCAGCGAGTCCGAAGAAGCCGCCATTCGCAATCGAGAAGATGCTTGATCTTGCCATTCAGATTGCGGATGGATTGGCGGCGGCGCATCAGAAAGGAATCATCCATCGCGACATCAAGCCAGCAAACATCTTCGTTACCACTCAGGGTCAAGCCAAGATTCTGGATTTTGGTTTGGCGAAACTCGCGTCCGCCTCGACGGTCGACGGCGAGGAGTTGGAACAGGGCCCTCGCGAGGGCCGCGACGTGAATCTTCTCCTCAGCCGAACCGGCGTAGCGATGGGGACTGCGGGCTACATGTCGCCGGAGCAAGTGCGCGGCAAAAAATTGGACGCGCGAACGGACCTGTTTTCTTTTGGCCTCGTGCTTTATGAGATGGCGACTGGGCATCGCGCGTTTGAAGGCGACACTGGGCCGGCGCTCCACAATGCCATCCTCACGCAAACCCCCGTTCCGGCGAGGCAACTGAACCCCAAACTTCCCGCCAAGCTCGGGCAGATCATCAGCAAAGCGCTCGAAAAGAATCGCGACGCGCGCTACCAGACTGTGTCGGACATGCGCACCGACCTGGAGATTTTGAAACGCGGGACGGGGCGGCGAAATCCGGTCCGCCGGTGGATGCTGGCTTTTGCTCTGGTCTTGGCGCTATTGATCGTCAGCGCATCTTTGTGGTTTGCGAAACGCCAGCCACCGTCCACCCAAGTTCCACTGGACATCAGATTTCGGCAACTCACACTCAATTCCGCAGAAAATCCTGTAAGCAACGGGTCGATCTCGCCCAACGGCAAATACCTCACATACGTCGACAAGCTGGGAATGCACGTCAAAGATCTTGAAACTGGCTCGATCCAGGATGTTGCGCAGCCGCGAGATCTGAAGAAGGATAGTGTCAATTGGGAGGTTAATTCCGCCAGCTGGTTCCCGGATAATGCGCGGTTTCTTGCCAATGCCTATCCAGCAAGCGAACCCACAGAGAGCTGGTCCTCCCGAACAGCCGACATTTGGGTTTTTTCCAAGACAGACCACGCGCCGCGGAAGCTTCGCGAACACGCCATCGCGTGGGGCGTTTCTCGTGATGGCGCCCTGATTGCGTTCGGGACAAACAACAGCAGACTTGGCGAGCGTGAAATTTGGCTGATGGACTCGGAGGGTAAGCAAGCTCGCAAACTCTTTGATACCGAGGAGAACAGTGCTCTTATCGGATTCTATTGGTCGGCCGATGACCAACGCGGGCTCTACTTCAGAGCCGATGCCTCCGGCGAGACATTACTGAGCCGCGACTTGCAGGGGGGACCTCCTGTCGCGTTGCTTACGCCTGCCGAGACGAAGCAAATACGAGGCGACATTTCGTGGTTGCCCGATGGACGTTTGATCTACCAACTTGGTGAGCACTTTTCTCAACCCGGACCCTTCGCATCTCCTCAAGACACGTGCAACTTCTGGACGCTGCAACTGGATGTGCATACTGGCAAGCCCATCGAGAAAGCCAAGCGGCTGACGAACTGGACTGGATTTTGCAACGACCAATATGCGAACGCCACCGCGGACGGCAAGCGGCTCGCGTTCCTCCGGAGGGCAGTCGCGTGGACGGTCTATGTGGCTGATCTTGAGGCCGGAGGGACACGCATAAGCAACTTGCGGCATTTCACTTTGAATGAGAGCACCGACTTCCCACGGGACTGGACCAACGATAGTAAGCAGGTTGTCTTCATATCCGATCGCACGGGTCAGTTCGCGCTTTATAAGCAGTCGCTGGACGAGGACACGCCGGAACGCATTTCCACTGGAACGGGTGGCTCTGTTGCCACCTTCGCCACCGTCGTGAGCCCGGATGGCAAGTGGCTGTTGAGCAATCCTGGGGCCTGGCCCGGAAACCCAAAGGACGCGAAACTCATGCGGATTTCCCTCGCCGGAGGATCGCCGGAATTCGTGGCCACCACCACCACAGTCTGGGCGAGCGGAATTTCCTGCGCTAGACCACCGTCTCGCCTGTGCGTGTTGGGCGAGAGGACCGACGATCGCAAACACTTGATCTTTACATCTATAGATCCCATTAAGGGCCGAGGCCCGGAGCTTGCCCGCTTTGATCTCGACCCAGGGATCGAATATTTGGATTTCAGCATTTCTATGGATGGGTCGCGCTTGGCCGTGAGCGGAAACCCGCACGGGCCAATTCATGTTCTCTCCCTGCGCGGGAGCGCGGATCAGGTGATTCCAGCGAAATTCACTAATTCGGGGGGGGACTTTTTTTGGACAGCGGCTGGCAAGGGGCTATATGTCGCCGATCAAACCAAGCGCGGAACGGAGATGTCTTACCTCGATCTCCACGGCAACAAAAGCGTCCTATGGGTAAATCCCAGCGGCTGGAACACCTCGGCAAGGCCATCGCCGGACGGCCGTCATCTGGCAATTCAAAGCCCAAGCGCCGCCAGCAACATTTGGATGATGGAGAACTTTTGAGTCTCGCCACGTCGAGGCCAAGGAATTTGTGCTGGCCGCCAAGGGTGTAATCAAAATCGGAGCTGCGCCTTCACCTGAATCATCCGGCCCGAAACATTCGCGTTGAATCCCGATCCCAGAACGCTCGTGGGGGGCTGCTCCTCATACATAATCCGGCCAAAGGTTGCATCCTCGGTCCCCGTGTCGGGAAATGCAAAATTGGCATGATTAAAGAGATTGAAAAATTGAAAGCCGATGGTAAACGCGCCATTTTCCCACTGGGGAATGCGCGTGCTTTTCATTATCGCCAAGTCGGTGGTGACATAGCCCGGTCCGCGAAAACGGTTGCGGCCTTGCGCAAAGGTCACGCTCGGACCGCTGCAGGGACCGTTAGGGCCGGGCAAATTCCCGGTGTTGAATCCCGTCTCGCAACCCGTTTGCACGAAAAGCGCGTTTGGATTCGGCGTTGTCGAACCATCGGTTTGTACAGAAAACTGCGGCGGCAGGCAAGGAACCGGGGCAACAGGGGTCGCCGCACCTTTGCCGCAGGGTCCCGTTGGGCCAAGCGGAGCAACTGGCACGGAATAAATCGGCCCAAAGATATCGTCGGTCGCCAAATAGCCCATTTCCGCAAAGTCAATCGCCGTGTACGGGAGGCCGGTCCGCGCAAAAACTGTCCCGGAAACCTGCCATCCTTTCACCAGCCAATCCGGGCCGTGAGCGCGTAACGCTTCTTTGAACGGGACTTCCCAAGTGTAGTTCCCATTCATCGAATGCCGGACGTCGTAATCCGCTGCTCCATAGCTTCCACGAAGGTTGTTGGCATCCTGTGGGTTGATGGAACCACCGAAGGTAAAAAAACCAAGACCCCCATTCGACACCTCGTCGAGCGCATGTCCGTAGGTATAGTTGACCCGGAGCATGCCGCTGCCCCACCGGATGAACCGCTGTTCGAACGAAGCGACCATGCCGTTGTAGTTGGAAATGGCGTTGCTCTGATACTGCGCAAACTGGGCAAATCGCGAGTCATAACAAGGCGCAACCGGTGGACTGCCGCACGGCCCCGCGGGATAGGACCCGAATCCGTGCGCGTTCGCATTTAGATTGTCGACGAATTCGTGGATACCGTGATTCCCAAAATAGCCGATCGTCAAGGATGTCGAAACGCCAAAATTTTGCTGCGCTTGCAGGCTCCATTTTTGATATTGCGGCGAGTGCAACGCATTTGGTGGATTCCCAAAGTAGGGGGGAGTAAAGCTTGGATCGGCTGCCTGGATCTGCGCAAGAGTCTGCCCGGAGGCGAAGCCGTTCACATATGCGGTATTGGAAGCGGTAGCATTCTGCCACAGACTATTTGTTTCGCCGGGGGCGAGGTTGTAGCCGGTCACGTTGAAATTGTTCCACAGCGGCGAGTTGTAAACTAAACCTTGCCCGATATTGCCGGGAACCGGATCATAAAAAATTCCGACGCCGCCGCGCAACACCGAATTGTGGGAGGGGCCTAGAGGCTGCCAGGCAAAACTGAACCGCGGCGACCAGACGATGCTGTCCGTATTCAGGAAAGCTTGTTTCTGATTCACCAAAATCGCTTGATTGTAGGGTTGACTCGGATCATGGCTGATGGAATCGAATGGACCAGTAAGCCGTGCGAAACAGCGATTTTCACAAGTAGGATTGGATTGGTGATTGGCACGCAACGCGAAAGTAAGCGTCAAATTGGCGCGGGCATGCCACTCGTCCTGTCCATACAGGCCCAGGCTATAGAAATTGAAACGGTTCCATTTTACGAGAGGGAAGGTCTGGTTAAGAGTCGTAAAGTCGCTCTTATTCGAGGGGTCTACTCCACCGTAGAAAAACGCATCGATCGTTTGGGGAATAAGTTGCCCAATGCCGTCCCAATCGTAACCGTTCGCTGTGAAATAAGTCCGCAGGAAGCTGATTCCAACCCCAAGTTTGTGCTTGCCCCGGATCGTCACCAGGTCGTCGGATATCTGGTACGAAGCAGTTTTGGAGCCGGCGGGCATCGCATAGTAATAGTCCGCGCCGCCCAATATGGTGAACCCATTGCCCACGTTAGTCCAGGTCAATACCGTTGGAAAAACCGCCTGTGTCTGCGAAGGATTTGCCACACTCGTCGTCTGATTGATGTACGTCCCTGCTAGCAGGAATTGGTTCGCCGCGGTGGCGCTAATCGCATGTGTCTCGCTGAGTTGACCTTGCCACCAAGGCTGATTGGTATAGGCATTGAATACGGAACTGATCGGATCGAGGTTAACGGCGCGCTGGCTGTGGTCGTACTGCGCCAGCAAGAACATGCGGTCGTTCGCCCCCATGTTCCAATCCACTCGACCCGACAGCATTGATTCGCTGGCCGGATGGAACAAATTTTCAAAAAAATGCACCGCGCAGTCTTCCTCGGTGCCCAGCCCCTGCGGGCCCGTCCAACCGCCGCAGCCTGTATCTCCAAGATTAAAGTTGCCAGGGATCGCCGTACTCGCTCCTGGAGTGTTGTTATATACGTTGAAGATCTGCTGGTAAAACTCGTGCGAAGCCGATGTCGGTCCAAAGATCGAATCAATATTCGTCATGGTTGCAAATTCAAAGGCTGCGCTGGGCAGGACGACATAAGTAGGGGACGGCAAGACGAGGTGCATACCCTCTGTATCAAAAAAGAAGAACAGCTTACCCTTGATGATGGGGCCACCCAGAGATCCTGCCCACTGATTCGCAATGTCGAACGGGCGTGGATTTCCTTCCGCATTGTCAATCCAGTCGTTGGCATTCAGCACGCTTCCATTCCAGTAGTACGCCGCATTTCCGTGAAACTTATTTCCTCCCGATTTTGTCAGGAAGTTGACGTTCGAGCCGGCAGCCCCGCCGAATTGCGCGGAATATCCGTTGCTGACGATACTCGCTTCTTGCACCTCGTTCTGGCCCAACATCATCCCTAGAGCCCCGCTATTGTTCGTGTTCAGTTGAATATTGTTGTTATTCATGCCGTTGAGAGTGAACAAATTGGAAGTGCCGGGCATCCCCAAAATGGAAACATTCCCCAGGTAATTGTTGCCGTTGTTCATTGTGTCCGTGTTCATGATCGCGCCCGGGGCGGTCTGCGCAACGTAAGTGAGGTCGTTCCCGGGATTCGGAACCTCGCGGACCTGCTTTTCGTTCATCGTCGTCGAAACGTCGCCATTTTCGGCCTGGAGCAGCGGCGCCTCTCCCGTCACCGTTATCGCGGTGCTTCCGGTCATAAGTTCTAGATCTATGTTCACGGTGCCAGGAGGGCCGAGCAACACCCTCACAGTTCGGCTCAGTTTGCGAAACCCGTCATGGCTGACGGTCAAGGTGTAGCTGCTCGGCGCCAAAAAGAAGAAGCGGTATACCCCTTCACGATCTGTCTTCGCACTCTGCACCGTCCCCTTGGCGGTGTCCCTGATCTCCACAAACGCATCGGGAACGACCGCGTGGCTTGGATCAGTTACGACGCCGGTCAGCCCACCAGAGGTGGTTGTTTGAGCATTCAGCTTATTTGCGGGGGAGGCCGCGACAAGAAGAACAGCGAGAAGCAATACCGATATCGGCCACAATCGCATCGAACCACCCACGAGATTCGATCAGGCAAAGCCCGAGACAAGGCAGGGTGGCATGATACCCCTATTCGCCATCTCACGCACGGTCTAAAAATTGTCAGGTGGTGGGGTTAAGTTCGTTGCGTCGGAACGTTCAAGTAGTCGGCGGCGGATTCGAGCGCTAGCTCGGCATCATGGTGAGAAACAAATCCGGTGTCATCATAAAGGGCCATATTGCGCTTCCGTTGGAGACACCTCCGAGCCAAAGAAGTGTGTGCTGGCCCCTGCTGGTGCATTCAAAATCTGAGTTGCGCCTTCAGCTGAATCATTCTCGCGGAAACGTCGCCCGCAAAGAAGCCGCCCAGGATGCTGGTCGGTGGCTGCTCCGGGTTCACGATCTGGCCGAAGGTTGGGTCAGCAATCCCATTATCTGGTGTTTGAAAATTGGTGTGGTTGAAGAGGTTGAAGAACTGGAAGCCGATCCCCAACACTGCATTTTCCCAACCAGGGACCTTCGTGTTCTTCATGATGGCAAGGTCGGTATTGAAGTAATTCGGTCCGCGGAAGCGATTGCGACCCTGAGCGAAAGTCACAGCGCGGCCGCCGCAGGGGCCGGACTGGCTGGGCAAGTTTCCGGTATTGAATCCGGTTTCGCAACCCGCCTGTACGAAATTTGCCTTCGGATTGGGCGTCCCATCCATCAAGACCTGCGGCGGTTGACAGGGATACAGACCCGGGGGAGTGGCAGCGCCGTCCCCGCACGATGCCTGCGGGCCCAGGGGTCCGACCGGTACGGCATAGAGGGCTGCGAAATAATTATTCTGCTGAAGAATACCCGCTTCTTCGAGGTCGAACACCGTGTAGGGAAATCCGGTGCGGGCAAAAATTGTTCCGGATATCTGCCATCCCTTCTCCAGAGAATCCGGGCCGTGCCCTCCTAAAGCCGCCTTCACCGGCAGCTCCCAAACGTAATTCGCATTCAAGGAATGGCGCACATCGTATTCCGCTGGTCCGTAGGCGCCGCGGAGATTGTTCGGGTCCTGCGGATAAACTGAACTGCCGGAGTTGAAGCTGAAATAACCGCCGTTTGAAACCTCATCGAGGGCATGGCCATACGTATAGTTGGCTTGAAACATGCCTTCAGTCCAACGCGTGAACCGATGCTGGAAAGATACAACCATGCCGTTGTAGTTAGACACCGCGGCCGAAGTGATCTCAGTAACCTGACTGAAGCGCGGATCCGGCACTGACAATGGAAGGTCAGAGGTGAAACCGAAGCATGGGTTGGCTCCGCCGTTTGGGAGAGTAGCGAGGGCCGGGTTGCAATAAGCATTCGCGGAATTATTGAACGCAAGCTCGTGGACTCCGTGATGGCCGAAGTAGCCGATGCTGACCGAAGTGCCAGCGCCAAAAGCCTGCTGCAATTGCAGGCTCCATCTCTGATATTGAGGCGACTGCATCCGCCTGGCAGCGACATTGATAGCGGGCGGAGAGAAATTGGGATCGTTCGCCTGGATCTTAGCGAGGGTTTGGCCGGTATTAAAGCCGCTGACGAACGCTGCATTCGAAGCTTTCGCATCCTTGAAAAGACTGGTTGTTTCGTTTGGCGTAAGGTTGTCTCCGACAATCGTGTACGAATTGAGCAGCGGAGGGTTGCCGGAAAAATCGAAGAGGCTTCCCGGTGAAGGGTCATAGAAGATGCCAATGCCGCCCCGGATCACCGTGTTGTGCGAGACGCCCAGGGGCTGCCAGGCAAAGCTCAACCTGGGTGACCACAGGATGTCTGCCCCGAGGACTGCTTGTTTCCGGTTGGTCAGAATCGCCTGATTGTACGGCTGGCCGGGATCATGGCTGACTGAATCAAACGCTCCAGGAAGCCGGGCGAAGCAGCTATTCAGACACACAGGATTGGGAAAATGTTCCGCTCGGTGCGCCAATGTCAGCGTCAGGTTAGGCCGAGCATGCCACTCGTCCTGGCCATACAGGCCAAAGTTGAGGAAGGAGAGCCGGATGGAGGTCTGAGACGTGAAGGACTGCGCCAGCGACGTGAAATCACTCTGTGGTGAGGCCGGGTCAAAGCCACCCTGATAAAAAGCGTCAAGCGTCTGGACAGTCAGCTGTCCAATTGCGTTGACCTTGTTGGGCAACTCGCTCCAGAGAATTCTTTGGAAGCTTGCACCAAACCCTAACTTCTGGTTACCCCAGGTTTTCTGGACATCTTCGGAAACCTGAAACTGCGTGTTGTACCTGCCATAACCAAAAGCGGCGAAGCCATCCGATCCTCCCAAGGGGGAAAATATGCTCGAGTTGAAATACAGTTCGGCGGGAAACGCCGATAGCGCCTGGGAAGGGTTCTGCGTTCGGTAAATGGGCGCAAAATAGGAACCGGCCACCAGGAATTGGCTCGCAGCCGATGCTCCAAACGTATGGGTCTCGATGACCTGGCCTTGCCACGATGGCTGGTCGAAATTATCGTCGAACAGCGGGCTGATGGGATCGGTAAAGACCGCGTTGCGCCCAGCATCGTACTGCAACCGTAAAAAAGCACGATCATTTCCATTCACGTTCCAATCCACTCGGCCAGCGGTTAGCGTATTTTGACTGGGGCGGTCGCGAGTCGGCAAGAAAGACGAGGCGCAGGGCACGGTAATCCCGAGTCCGCTTGCAGGATCCGAGAACCCGGCGCAGCCCAATCCGCCTCCAGGAACGCCAGCGATCGCCGAACTTGCCCCTGGTGCCGCGTTGTACAAACTGAACATCTTCCTGTAAAAGGCGTCCGTTGCGGAGTTCGGGCCAAACCTTAATTGTCCAGCGGAGCTCAATTCCGTATCAATGTTGGCGAGGGTCGCGCCTTCAAACTGGGGACTGGGGATCATCACATAGGAAAGGTTGGGAATCACCAGGTGCAGGCCTTCGGTATCGAAGAAGAAGAACAGTTTATCCCTCTTGATGGGGCCGCCGACGGAGCCAGCCCACTGATTGGCGATCTCGAAAAAGCGTGGTTTACCAATCGCCTTGAGGAACCAGTCGTTTGCGTTGAACGCGGTTCCGTTCCAGTAGTACTGCGCGTTGCCGTGGAACTCGTTGCTACCTGACTTGGTGATGTAATTGATGTTGCCGCCTGCGGCGCCGCCGAACTGACCAGAGTAGCCCGTGCTCACCACGGTTGCTTCTTGAATCTCGTTCTGGCCCAGGAGAAGGTTGAGAGTACCGGCCCGGCTTAGGTTGCTGCCGTTGTCGTTGTTGTTCATCCCGTCCATGGTGTAGAGGTAGGAAGTGCCTGGCATCCCCAGGATGGAAAAGTTAGCGCTGCCCTGAAGGTCCGTATTCATCACCACGCCCGGCGCGGTCTGCGCAACGTAGGTGAGATCATTCCCCGGATTCGGAACCTCGGAAATTTGTTTCGAGCTCATGGTTGTGGAGACGTCGCCATTCTCTGCCTGCAGGAGTGGCGCCTCCGCGATCACGTCTACTCCGGCGCTTACTTTCGCGACCTGCAGTGTGACATTCACGGAGACCGGAGGTCCCAGCAGAATGTTTATCGCCCGCTTCTCTTCTCCAAAGCCGGCATGCCTCACTGTCAACGTGTATCTCCCCGGCGTTAGAAAAGAAAACCGGTACACGCCCTCCCGATCGGTTTTCGTTGATTGGATGCTCCCCTGGGCATCGTTCTTGATCTCGATACCCGCATCGGGCACGACGGCATGGCTCGGATCGGTTACAACACCGGTCAACCCACCAGAGGTGGTTGTTTGAGCGTTCAGCTTGTTTGGGAGGGAGACCGTGACCAGAAGAACAGACAGAAGCAATACCGATATCGGCCGCAATCTCATCGAACCACCCCGCGAGATTCGATCAGGCAAAGCCCGAGACAAAACAGGTTGGCATCATACCCCTATTCGCTAGGTCGAGTACGGTCTAAAGCATCGTTAGGGTGCCGGACGATCTCGTAGTGGATGACAGATCGATTCCGCGGCGTCACGGCAGGATACTGACTATGATCGTGTCCGGGCCGTTCGGGGGGCATGCGCCGCTGGCCCAGTATCCCCGCTGCTCGCCTCCGTTGATCAGGATTTTCGGTGGTAGAGAACCTGTCCCCACCTGTACCGCCGCGATGCCGCCATATCCTGAACCTATGTTCGTGGTGGTGAATTTGTATCCCGGCGACTGGGACGCGTTGACAACGATGCCGCACTGCACAGTATCCAGATCGAAGTCACTTCCCGTTCCGTATCCGCACGTGGGATTCTGCGACTTGTCAGGCGAATCGGTCAGAAGTATGCCCGTGTAGCGCATGAACAGGAAGAAATCGTTCACCTCGAGGCTGTCCACCCGGCCCACGACCAGCGCCGTCCCGTTGTTCGACACCCAGGCGTCGATCGGGCTTGGGAAGGGCGCGCCCGCCACATCCCAGAACAATTCGTTGAAGAGATTACGCAGGGTGACATGGTCGTAGGCGTGGTCGATGTTGACGCCATAATGAAAAGCCCCGATGAACAAGTCCTCGGCTGTGACTCGGCCGGACTCGATGTCCAGGAAGTCATAGGCATTGGCCGCTGTGGAGCGGAGGACTTTTGCGCCGGGAGCGGTTACCAGAATCGTGTAGGGATAGACATTAGGAGCGGCCGCGGTGGGAGCCACCTGGTTGGGATACTGGAAGAGCAGATCTGTGGCTGCGGCACCGATTCCTTGCAAGGTCAGAAAGGGGCCGGTGGTGTTAGTGATCAATAGTGTAGGAGCGCTCGTGGTCACCGCCGGATTGAGTCCTATGGTATCGAAGGGACCTTCGACCGCTCCGCACAAGACCACACCCGCCGGGACAGTGAGTGTGCCGGCGGTGAAGTAGCGGGCCACATTGAGGACGACGGAGCCTCCGCCAGCCGCGCTGGCGGCGTTGATCGCCTTTTGAATTGCCCCGGTGTCGTCGGTCTGACCATCGCCCTCGGCCCCGAACGAAGCCACGGGAAATTCGCCGGCGACGGCCGTTACGCTGAGGGAACCCATCAGGGAAGTCGAAACCGTAGTCGCGGTAATGGTTTGAAAGCCGGCGTTCGTCAGCGTGGCCGAGAAGGTTCCAGTTCCACTCATCAGCGTGGAATCGTGAGGAAGCACGGCAGCGGGATCGCTACTTGTAAAGTGCACCATGCCGGAATAGCTCGTCGCCACGTTGTTCGCGGCATCGAGAGCGGTTACCGTGAAGGTGAAGGCTAACCCAGCGCCGCTGCTGGTCGGACCGCTGAGGGAGTACTGTGAAGCGACGGGTCCGCCGCCTCCGCCGGAGTTGCTACCACCACACCCAGCGAGGAGGCCCAAACTTGAAGCCAGGCAAACCAACTGCGAAAACCTCTTCATTCGTTTCCTCCGACCATCAGGGCCGTTCGCGCCGAAGGCTTCAAGGCAGGATATTTACGATGATCGTGTCGGGCGCTGACGGAGGATATGCCCCGAGGGCCCAAGTCCCCCGCTGCGAGCCTCCATTGATTTCGATTTTGCCACCGGTTGCCAGCTGCACTGCTGCCTGGCCGAGACCCGGCGCTGCCCCTATGTCCACATTGGTGAACATGGATCCCGGGATTGTTGCGCACGCCTCGGAGACGATGATGCCTTACTGCACGGTATCCAGATCGATGTCGCTTCCCAATGCAGTTCCGCAATTGCCAGCGCTGTTCAGCACGATGCCGGCGTAGCGCGAGAACGCGAAGAAATTGTGTACCTCGAGGTCGACCGCTCCCACCACCAGGGCCGACCCGTTCTCCAACACCCAGATGTCGATCGGGCGCGGATACGTTGCGTTCTCCAGTATGTCCCAGAACACCTGGTTGAGAAGATTGCGCAGGGAGACGTGGTCTCCCGCGACTGAGATGTTGACCCCCGTATGAAAAGCCCCGATGAACAAATCCTGCGCCATGGCCCGGCCGACCTCGATGTCCAGGAAGTTGTAGGCGTTGGTTACCGTGCAGCGGGCTATTTTCGCGGCTGGCGCGTTCACAACCGAAATTGTGTAGGGATAGACATTAGGAGCGGCAGCGCTGCTGCTGACCTGGTTGGGGTAGTGGAAGAGCAGGTCGGTGACTCCGGCGCCGATGCCTGGCAAGGTGATGAAGGGACCGCTGGCATTGGTGATCAATAGCGTGGGGGCGGTGGTAGTGAGCGCGGGATTGACTCCTGCGACATCGAAGGGACCTTGGACCGCTCCGCACAGGACCACGCCCCGCGGCACAAAGAACGTGCCGGTGGTGTAGTAGCGGGCCACATTGAACACGACCGACCCGCCTCCGGCGGAAGCGGCGGCGGTGATGGCGCTCTGAATCGCCGCTGTGTCGTCGGTGTGACCATCGCCTTTGGCCCCAAACGAATTCACCGATGGGCCAACACACACGGCTCGTGCTACGGAACTGGCGCAGAGACTCCAAAACAAAATGACTGCGAGTGTGGTCTTCACTGTCATCCTCCTCAGCGGAGCGTTACCGCTACCCCCGACATGCGTGGAGTATACGATGGGGTGCGATTGTACCGTCGGCATCACGTCCGCTGAAAGAGTTGTATCAAGAGCTGTTCTGCAAAGGACGCGGGGACGCTCGGGCGGCTATCGGAGCGTATCCGCGAGTCCCAATGATGAGCGCGCCCTGCTGTCATTTGCCCCAGCCGCGGGCTGACAGGATGAGCCGTCTGCTCCGGCGGTGCAGGTGAATCCAGAGCAACAGCCGGGAAGTGTCCCGCCACACTGCTGGCCTTGAACCGAGCAACTCAGGACGGAACTCGTCGCTTGGCAGTAACCGAAGTCGTCGCGGGAGGGTCCCAGGAAGCAGCGTGCTGATGTATCTAGGATGGCGGCCGCCCCATGGCAGTCGTGGACAAGAGTCGGGGCTGCTGCCGGCTTTCCAACGGGACAGTCGTGGTTGTTCGGGTTGTTCGTAAACGAACAGAGGTTGGGGCTGTCACCAGATAGGCCAACGCATACCCCGGTCAATGTGCTGGGCGTCACCGCCGTACCCTTGAGGGAAACCACCTGCGGGCTGTCGGCCGCGTTGTCGGTAAACGTGACGGTGCCTGTGAGGCTGCCGGTAGTGTTCGGCGCAAGCGTCACATTGATAGCGCAGTTCGCTCCGGCGGCGAGGGTTGAGCCACAGTTGTTGGTCTGTGCAAAGTTCGCGCTGGCCGCAATGCTCGTAATAATCAGCGGGGCCGTGCCGGTATTGGTAAGCGTGATGAGCAGGGGTTCGCTGGCCGAGCCTTCGACCTCGTCGCCAAAGGTCAGGCTACTCGCTGAGAAAGAGACGCTTGGTGATCCGCTGCCGCTTCCGCAACTGCTGAGTGCGCAGGACCCGAGAAGTACCAGGGCGATGATGTTTAGCGTATTGGAATTCATAGTTTCTCTCCTTAGCTTCTTGGCGCAGGCTCGCCGAGCTATCTGCCCGGTGCGTCCAGTCCAGGGATGTGGTACCGGTTCGTTCGCCGCGACTGAGACGGACGTTGCGTTCCGCTGGGAACATAGCGAGGTGCCGGACTTTGTATCGCGGTGGTCGCGTCCACCAAACTGTAGTCGCAGCCCTCGACGCCGGGATGATTCTCATCGCATGGGATCAGCAGACAGGAGTGCTCCTCTGTGTCGCCCGGATCCAAGCCAGCGCAGGCAATGTCGCCGCTATCGTTGATGAGCAGCGCAGCGGTAACGTAGGTACTCGAGGCAACAATCAGCGTGTTCAGGTCGACGAGGGGTCCGCCGTTCTCCCACAGGAATCCCCGCAGATCAACACCGTCGTTAGTGAACGTCTCGCCAGCCACCTGCCCCTGAGAATTGATGCCGACCGATTCACTCTGCGGGTCAGCTCCTAAGGTGCCTAAATCAGTCATTTTTCCGTTCCGCCAGAGAAACGCGTGGCCGGTTTGGTCGTTCGAAATCGTCGCGTATCCCACCACTTCTCCGGCGTCGTTGATCCAGTCTGGATGTCCGAAAGTCCCTCCCAGCGTTCCGAGATCTTTCATACCTTCCGACTTACTCCAGAGGAACGGGTGTTCCGTCGCGTCTCCGGGAAGATTCGAGGCTCCCGCGACCTGGCCGCCGTTGTTAATCCACGCTACAGATCCGTAGGTGCCTCCGAGACTGCCTAGGTCAATCATTCCATCCTCAGGACTCCAAAAGAAGGGGTCCACAGTCGGAACGCCGGTCGACGGATCGGCAACAAAACTGGTGAAAGACCAGCCCGCGACTTCTCCACGACCGTTGATCGCAAATGCGTTGCTGTCAGGGCCGCCAAGCGTGTGCAAGTCTCGCATGGTGCCGTTCTGCCAGAGAAAGGCGTGTGTCTCAGTCGTGGCGGGAAAGAAAATTGTGCTGAATGAGAATGTGCTACCGCCGCACAGTAGGCACGCGTTCAGCGGGCTATTCGCGAAAGGATCGGGACTAGCAGTGAGAGAGGCGCCAATCACTTGTCCAAGGTCATTGATAGCAGCCCCGACGCCCTGAGTCCCCCCGAGCGCGCCAAGATTGGCCACGCGGCCGTGCTTCCAAATTACGGCAGATGATTCCGGCCATCCCGTGGAGGGATCAACCGCACCGGTCTCGGACTGTCCAGCGATCCACCCCCAATCATTGATTGCAACACCGAAGGTGCTGAGGCCGGCAGCGCCTGGAAGGGGATCCAAGGGGATCACGAAGCCGTCTTGCACCAAGAAGCCGAGATCGACAAAACAAGGCGGCCCGAACGGATCGAAGAAGCAATCTGGGGCGAAAGGATCTGGTGCGGAGGTGTTCGATGCGCCAACGAGCATCCCCTTGTTGTTCAGGGCGGGCGAGGAAGGGCTTGAAATGCTACCTACAGGGCCGCCAAAGGTCCGTACATCGATGAGTTTGTAATGGTGGTGCTTTGGGGGTTCCTCTGCGGATAGTGGCAGTTGACTCGCGAGTGCGACCTCCAGGACCACTGCAATCGTTATCGCAAATCTCTTGAGATTCATATTTTTCCTCCTTACGGCCTGCTCCTATAGGCGCGAATTCGAGGAAAAAACTGGCATGTGGAGGCTGTTTCAGGCTGATGGACCCTGATGGGGCACCGGGGAAAGTTATGATAAGCTCACTGGGCAAAGTGCTAAGTTAAGGCGTCTGAATAAGTTGCATGACGACGCATTCCACACACGACGTGACCGTCCTTCTGCAGGCTTGGAGCCGGGGTGACGAAGAAGCCTTGCAGAAACTCATACCTCTGGTGTACCGGGACCTGCGCCAGGCAGCCCGGCGCTACATGGCCGGAGAGAGATCCGGTCATATTCTTCAAACCACTGCGCTCGTGAACGAAGCCTATCTACGTCTGGTCGATGTACAAAAAGTCAGTTGGAGGAATCGCGCTCACTTTCTCGCCATGTGCGCGCAGTTGATGCGCCGAATACTGACCGACTTCGCGCGCTCCCGCGGTTACCAGAAACGCAGCGGGAAAATGAATCGCGTGACCTTCACGGAAGCCCTTTGGGTTGCCCCGCAATCGGACACCGACTTGGCCGCACTCGACGCAGCGATGAAGAAGTTGGCGGCCGTTGATGAGAGGAAGAGCCGAGTGGTGGAAATGCGGTTCTTTGGCGGTCTCACGGTGCAGGAGTCGGCCGAGGTACTGAAGGTTTCGCAAGACACCGTCATGCGCGACTGGAAGTTCGCCAAGGTGTGGCTCTTGCGCGAGCTCAACGGGGAAAAACATGGTGGAGCCTGAACGCTTGCGCCGGGTCGAGGAGTTGTATCACTCCGCGTTGCGAATTGCAGCGGACCAGCGTGCCGGGTTTCTAAAGAACGCCTGTCAAGGCGATGCGAAGCTTTGCGAAGAGGTTGAGTCTCTCCTGGCATATGAAAGCTCGGCCGAGGAATTCATGGGGACGCCGGCATTCGAAGTTGCCGCAAAGCTCGTGGCCGCGGATCAAGCCAGTGAGAATCAGGCTGATCCTGTGCCCATTGGTGTGACACTCCAGCGTTTCCGTATTCTGGAGAAATTAGGCGGCGGCGGCATGGGAGTCGTATACAAGGCTGAAGACACACGGCTACTTCGCACCGTCGCCCTGAAGTTCTTGCCCAGGCAACTCGCGCGTGATCCAGCATCGCTCGAACGGTTTGAGAGAGAAGCTCGCGCCGCGTCGGCTCTAAACCACACCAACATCTGTACCGTTTATGACGTCAGTGACCACGAAGGGCAGCCCTTCATTGCCATGGAGTTGCTGGAGGGACAAGCTCTTGACCACCGAATCGGGGGGCACGCTCTGTCACTAGAGGACTGCCTCAGAATCGGCATCGAGATCACGGAGGGCCTGCACGCCGCACATCAGAAAGGCATTATCCATCGCGACATCAAACCAGCAAACATCTTCGTGACCAGTCAGGGTCAAGCGAAGATTCTGGATTTCGGATTGGCAAAGCTTGCGTCCCCTATGACGGTCGGGGGCGAGAAGCTGGAACAAGCTCGCGATGGCCGCAGCGTAAATGCAACTCCTCGGGCAACCGCTCCCCTGCCCACTCCTGATCTTCTCCTTAGCCGCACCGGAGTCGCGATGGGGACTGCGGGCTACATGTCGCCGGAGCAAGTGCGCGGCAAAAAATTGGACGCGCGAACCGACCTGTTTTCCTTTGGCCTGGTGCTGTATGAGATGGCGACCGGGCATCGCGCGTTTGAGGGCGACACCGGGCCAGCGCTCCACAGCGCCATCCTTACACAAACACCTGTTTCAGCGCGGCAACTGAATCCCCAACTTCCCGCCAAACTCGAGCAGATCATCGCCAAAGCACTCGAAAAGAATCGCGAAGCGAGATATCAGTCCGCTTCTGAGTTGCGCGATGATCTGCAGTCATTGCAACAGGAGATCGAGCCGAGCCGTCGCCCCCAGTGGAGGACCATGGCGGCCACAGGCGTCATCGTAGTACTCTTCGCGACTGCGATTTTCTGGTTCGCGCGACGACAGCTGCGGTCTCCTGCGGCCCTGCCGGAAATCAAGTTGCGGCAACTCACCACTAACTCCATTGAGAACAGCGTGAAGAGCGGTGGCATCTCGCCCGATGGGAAATACCTGGCGTACATCGATAGGGTGGGGATGCACCTCAAAGTCATCGAAACCGGCGAGACACGTACAATCCCTCAACCAGCCGAGCTCAAGAGCAATTTGGAGGACTTAAACGAGGTTGGCCCCTGGTTCCCAGACGGCCGGAGATTCCTCGCCAATAGCCATCCGCTAGGGCTCGACAACAACTTGGTGACATCCCAGGGCAGTAGCATTTGGATTATCTCCGTGTTGGGTGGGCCTCCACAGAAGCTTCGCGATGAGGCCATCGCCCGTTCCGTTTCGCCGGATGGCTCCCTAATTTCTTTTGAAACAAACCCGGGGAGGCTTGGCGATCGCGAAATCTGGGTGATGCGGCCTGACGGTGAACAGGCGCGGAGGGTTTTTGATGTCGATGAAAACGTTACGATAGGCGGGCTTACATGGTCGCAGGATGGAAAGCGGGTCATTTTCTTGCGGGCGGACTCCTTCGATAACTTCGTGCTCGAAAGCGGCGATCTGAACGGGGGACCTCTCACTACGATTCTTCCACCGGCCGACCCGAAAAGAATGTCTTCGCTTAGTTTTAATTGGATGCCCGATGGCCGGATGATTTACAGACTGGATGAACCGCAGGACCCGGACCGCAAAATGATTACCTGCAATCTCTGGCAGATACGCATGGACCCGGGACTTCATGAATTCATCGGAAAACCTCAGCGCCTCACAAACTTCGAGGAATTATGCGCGAATCCGGTGAACGCGACCTCGGACAGCAAACGGTTTCTAATCTATGAATGGAGACCCCATAGCAGGGCCTTTCTGGCCGATCTTCAAGCAGGCGGGACGCGCATCACCACTCCCGCCCCCCTTACGCTGGAGGAGACTTGGAACGATCCATTGGCATGGACCGCCGATAGCAAAGCAGTTTTTTTTGTTTCCAACCGTACGGGTGTCAGGGGGCTTTTCAAACAGTCTCTCGGCCAGGACACCGCCGAACTCCTCGTCACCCCAAGAAAGAAAGAAAACTTGGGAGGCGCCTGCGTAAGCCCGGAAGGTTCCTGGATTTTCTACGAGCTTCGCCGGGAAGAGGAAGGTCATCAGGAACCAAACCAGATCATGCGTTTTCCAATAACGGGAGGATCTCCGCAGTTAGTGCTGACGGCCAACACAGAAGGAGGGCCACGGTGCGCGAAGGCCCCGGCAACTTTGTGTGCCATCGCGGAAAGAAGTGCGGATCGCAAACAACTTGTCTTCACAGCGTTCGACCCCATGAAAGGGCGCGGGCGCGAAATCGCCAAGTCGGATACTGACGCCGCGGCTGACTATGGGTGGGACCTTTCGCCCGACGGTACGCGCATTGCCCTCCTCAAGAACCGTGACGGACGAGTCCAAATTCTTTCGATGAACGGCCGGGCGCCGCAGGAGATCACCGTGAAGGGATGGAATATCTTAACCAGCGCGGTTTGGACGGCGGATGGGAAGGGTCTGTTTGTCTCTAGTTACACGCCGCAAGGGGCCGACCTCGTGCACATGGATCTACAAGGCAACGGACGATCCCTGTGGGAGCAGCGGGGCGGCTTCGGCACTTACGGTGTGCCTTCCCCCGACGGCCGGCATTTGGCGATGCGCGGGTGGTACGTTGAAGCCAACCTGTGGATGATGGAAAACTTCTGAAGCGGTCTTGCGCCCCTTGTTGGCCGGAGCGCATCGGGCTATATTTCCGGGGTAGATCTCAAAGTTTGACCTGCAACGAATGGCGTTCTATGGGCAGCTCCAGGCCACTCGTCGTGATAGCAGCTTCGGCTGTTCTTCTTGCCTTGGCCTCGCCGAGCGCAGCGCAGTCCTCAAGCGCGTCTGTGAGTGGCACGATTGTTGATCCCAAAGGCGCCGTGGTTTCACAGGCGGAAGTGACCATCGAAAATCCCAACACCGGGTTTTCGCGGACGGTGAAGACCAACGATCATGGTGTTTATCAGTTTCTTGAGATCCCGCCAAGCACTTATAGCCTGATCGTCAAAGCGCCGGGGTTTGCTGCCGTCCGCATCGAGAGCGTTCGCCTGATGGTCAACACGCCAGCCACCATCGACGAAATGCTGAAAGTACAGGGTGGCACCACGATCATCCAGGTGATGGATGCCGCCCCTCTCGTGAACTCCCAGGATGCCACACAAGGTCACGCACTCGACGTCACGCAAGTCGAAACCCTGCCCTCCGAAGGCAGAAACCCGATCGCAATTCTCAGTCTGCAACCAGGCGTCGTATTTACCGGTAACAGCGACAGCATCGATCCCGATGTTGACAGCCGGAGCGGCGCGGTCAGTGGCGCGCGGAGCGACCAAACCAACGTGACCATTGATGGAATCGATGACAATGACCAGATCCGCGGCTACGCATTTCAAGGAGCACTGCGGGTGACCCTCGACTCGCTTCAGGAGTTCCGGGTTATTACCAGCAACGGCAATGCGGAAGCGGGTCGTTCCAGTGGAGCTCAAGTCGCGTTGGTGACCAAGAGTGGAACCAACAAGTTCCACGGCTCGCTATACGAATACAACCGGTCGAGTTTGGGCGAGGCCAATGACTGGTTCCTTAAGCAGGCAGAACTCCAAGCAGGTCAGCCGAACATTGCCGGCCATCTGGTGCGCAACACTTTCGGTACGGCTGTCGGCGGTCCGATTAAGAAAGATCGCCTGTTCTTTTTCGCAACTTACGAAGGCCAGCGGACGCGGGAGAACACGATCGTGGGGCGATACGTACCCAGCGCTAATCTTCGCCAGGGTGTCTTGAGCTATCAATGCACTCCGGGTACAAGCGGGTGTCCGCCAGGAGGAGTCTTTACCCTGAGCCGCGCCGATCTCGCGGCTCTCGATCCCAATTGCTCGAAAGCGGCGGGCTTTCCCGGCGGCACCTGCCCTCTGGGTCCCGGTGCGAACCCTGCACTATTGCCTATCTTTCAGAGCGATCCGTTGCCCAACTCGAACATCTTCGGTGATGGCCTAAATGCAGCAGCCTTCACCTTTTCCGCTCCCGCTCCCGCGAAGCTCGATACCTACATCGTTAAACTGGATTACCTCAGCAGCAACGGCAATCATCAACTGTTCCTTCGTGGCAATCTGCAGAACGATCATGCCGCCGGCTTACAGGGCACCGGCCCGCAATTCCCAGGAGACCCGCCCAATGTGGTCAACGTCGATAACAACAAGGGGATTGCTGCCGGCTACTCGGCTGTCCTGCGCAAAGACCTGATCAATGATTTTCGCTATGGATTTGTCCGGCAGGGACTGGGCAGGATTGGGCTTTACGACGCACCGCAGGTCAACATAGGTTTTGATGCTCCTCATACCAATTACTTTTCCACCACCAATACCATCATCCCGGTGCACAATTGGGTCGACAATCTCAGCTGGACGAAGGGAAAACACACTCTTCAATTTGGGACAAACATTCGCCGCATCGATGATGCCCGCCAATCGAATAGCCAGTCGTTTTTCTTTACCCAACCTAACTGGTCATGGCTGAACCTCGCCGGGATCGCCGGCACGGGTTCAAGCCTCGATCCAAGCGCGCCGCAGTTTTCCAATTTGGGGTTCCCAGCCGTTGCGCCTGGATTCCAAACTTCCTACGACGGGGCGGTAATGTCGCTTACCGGAATCCTTGCCCAAGTCGTGGCGGTTTACAACCAGACGAAGACACTCTCCCTGCTTCCGCAGGGGTCGTACGTTCCCCGCCATTTCAGAGCAACCGAAGCCGAGTGGTATGCACAGGATTCGTGGAGGGCCACGCCGAATCTCACCTTGACCTTTGGTGCTCGATACACGCTCTTGCAGCCTCCTTACGAAACGACTGGTACCCAAGTCGCTCCTACCTTCAGTCTCAACGAATTCTTCAAAAAGCGTGCGCAGGCCATGGTAAATGGTCAAAGCTACGGGCCGCTGATAAGCCTTAGCCTCGCGGGTCAAGCCAATGGCAAGCAGCCCTACTGGGCGTGGGACTACGGCAATATCGCACCCAGGTTTGCCTTCGCTTGGTCGCCGAAAGCCTCAAGTGGTTTTTGGAAGAAACTATGGGGCGGGTCGGGTAAGAGTTCTGTACGCGGCGGATATGGAATGTATTACGACCACTTCGGTGAAGGCGTGGTCAACAGCTTTGACCGCAATGGATCATTGGGACTGACGACCTACATCGGCAATCCAGGCAGCATATTGAGCGTTGACAACGCCCCCCGTTTCAGCAGCTTGAGCACCATCCCAGCTTTCGCCGCAGGAGGGTGTGCGACGCCTCCGTGTGCATTGTACGGGCCGCCGCCACAATCCTTCCCGGTCGCCCTGCCTATCGGAGAATTTGTGCTCTCTTGGGGCTTGGACGACAAGTTGAAAACCCCATACTCCCATGTAGTAAATTTCAGCGTTACTCGCCAGTTGCCTCACAACTTCGTGATCGAAGCAGCGTACGTTGGGCGTTTTGCGCATCGCTTGCTGCAAGAAGAAGATTTGGCACAGCCCTTGGACATTCGAGATCCGCAATCGGGCACATTCTACTTCGCAGCTGCCACCATGTTCACGAAATCTGCGGAAGCGCAGATTCCAATCCAGAACATGGCCCCGATTCCGTATTGGGAGCACTTCTTCCCGACGGCTGCGGGTCCCGGCAAGCTTCCAGCTCCACCGTGTTCGTTTCCGGGAATTGCGCCCCCTAATCCCACGGCGACGCAAAACATGTATGCCATGTATAGCTGCTGGGTTCACAACGAGACTTCAGCCCTGTTTCAGGCGGACGTGCTCTGCGCTCCAGCTTGCGCCACCATCAACGGAATCACTGCGCCGTACCAGTTTTACGATTCGCAATACGGTTCGTTGTACGCCTGGCGCTCGATTGGCAACAGCAGTTACAGCGGGGGACAGTTTAGCCTAAGGCATCGGATGGGGGGGGTGGAAACCGACATCAACTACACCTTCTCCAAGTCCGTAGACATTGGATCCGATGCCGAACGGATTAATGAGAACGAAGGGGAGGGTTTTGCCAGCCAGATCATCAATGCCTGGTCGCCAAACCAGTTGCGCGCGGTCTCTGATTTTGACACCCGTCATCAGATCAGCGCCGATTGGGTCTATGACTTACCTTTCGGCAAAGGCAGGCATTTTGCGAGTGAGTTGCACGGAATCACGAACGGCGTTGTAGATGGCTGGACCCTTTCGGGCCTGTTCCGCTGGACCAGCGGATTTCCGACAACGGTCGAACCGGGAACAAACTGGCCGACGAACTATAATCTTACTTCGGCCGCGGTACAGACCGGCCCCACGGGCCCCACCGGCGCCTTCATAGTCAACGGCGAGCCGAATCTATTCCAGAACCCCACGGCCGCCATCCAGGCCTTCCGTTTTGCCTATCCCGGCGAATCGGGCCAGCGAAACACGGTGCGGGGCCCCGGCTATTTCGGAATTGATCTCGGCCTTGGTAAGAGCTGGAAGATCGCCGATTCCCAGGCTGTAAAGTTCGGTTGGGAGACTTTCAATCTCACCAACACCCCACGCTTCGACGTAGGGACACTGCAAAACGGCGGAAACCAAGGCGGTGGTAATCTCCTCTTCACCAACAGTGTTTCATTCGGACAATTCACATCCACCCTGACTAAGCCCCGCGTCATGCAATTCGCGCTGCGCTACAGCTTTTGAACTAACCGGGCGCCGAACGGTCTGTCTCCTCGCAACCTTGCGGTCCGGCATTGCACGACAGGAGATCGTGACTGATAATTGGTGTCTTGGCGCACGCCTGCGACAACTCCCGAATCGTCGGCAATGCGGAAGTTAACCAGCCAGTTCGAAAGCCGTTTGCTTAAGGATGTGAATAGCAAATCCCTTGCCACGAGGCAGCGTTTTTCCGCCGGTCACGAACTGGGTCATTGGATGAGAGATCGTGGGCAGATCGCGTTTGGCTGTTCCCAAAGGCAAATAGAGTCTGAATGGACCACAATCAATCCGGAAACCAGAGCCAATCAGTTCGCAAGGCCTCAGTGATCACTTCAAAAGCGGCCAACGGTTATCACTTCAAAACCGGCCAACGGGATTGGCCGTCCAGGACTGAGAATGTTCTAACCCGCCGCCTCCTGTGGTGGCAAGTCGGTTTTGGTTCGCCAGCTCCGAGGGCCGCACTTGAGCACGTGTCCGTGGTGCAGTAAACGGTCGAGCATGGCGCTGACGGCGGCCGCGTCTCCCAGCAGTTTGCCCCAGTCTTCTACCGGCCGGTTCGAGGTTAGCATCGTGCTGGCGCGTTCGTAGCGGCGCATGATGATTTCCAGCAGTTCTTCGGCGGCGGTGAGCGGCAGCTTGCGCATGCCGAGATCGTCAACGATGAGCAGGGGCACGGTCACCAGGAACTCCATGTGCTCTTTGCGGGTGCCGTCGAGCGTGGCTTCGGCGAGATCATCGAGCAAGGCGTGGGTCTCGCGATAGAGCACGCGGTATCCCTGTTGGATAGCGGCTTGGCCGATGGCTTGTGCCAGGTGACTCTTGCCGGTGCCGGGTGGGCCGAGAAACAGGGCATCTTCGTGGCGCGAGATGAAGGTGCCGGTGGAGAGGTCGAAGACCAGGCTGCGATT
>JBEKWX010000003.1:0-42762 GCA_049512675.1 Terriglobales bacterium
AGGCGCACTAAACATTCTCTGCGCGAATATGCCATTCTCTTTGCCGGCAAGGGCTTCTACCTCACTTACATGCTTATCTTGCCGGTGATGGTGCTGGGAAAATCGCCTCTGCTGGTCGCCGGGGCGTTCCTCCTGGTCCATTTGATCGTCGGTTTAACCGTAACGCTCGTATTCCAAACGACGCACACCGTCGACAGCACCTACTTTCCCTCGGATCGTGGCGAGTTTGAAAACGGCGTGTATCACATCTTCGCGACAACGGCCGATTATGCAACCGAAAAGCCGCTTGTCGGTTGGCTCGTGGGCGGGCTTAACCATCACATCGTCCACCACCTGTGCCCTTTCGTGTGCCATACCCACTATGCTGCGCTGACCAGGATCGTGAAGGAGACTGCCGAAGAGTTTGGGGTTTCCTATCGGCAGAACCCCACCATGACCGGGGCAATCCGGCATCATCTGATACTTTTGAAGCAATTGGGAAACCAGGATCAATTTTCGAGTGCCTAATTTATGCATATGACTGCGCTATCTATTTCAGGCAGACCGCGTGGGGTCTCCCACAGTTCTGCACCAGCGGCTGGATGGCAACTTCGTGGTGCCGAGGTGTCGGAAATAGTACAGGAAACCGTCGCGGAATACGATGCTCCCTGCTGGCCGCGTCGGACCGAATTGCAGGCGACTACACAGCGTCTCTCTCTCCTGAAGCGCTTGGATAGCGAGGCGTGACCTTGCCGCAAAGCGTGCCCGCCGTCTCCCGATTCCGTTCCTTCCTGGATTCGCGCGCGATGGCCCACAATCCTGTACAGGTTCTCTCGAAGTACACCGCTTCCGGTTCTATTTTGGCGGCGTCAAGGAGGCCATTGTAACCACCAATCCCACCGTCATTCAGCACGTGCTGAAGACGAATGCGGAAAACTACCACAAGTCCGAGATTCAAGTGAAGCGGATGGGCCATTTCCTGGGCAAGGGTCTTCTCACCACTGAGGGGGAGGCCTGGCGCACGCAACGGCGCCTCATCCAGACGGGTTTTGACCCTGCGGGACTTCGACAGACAAGCCCGTATCGGACCTGTCGATATCTACCCCCTCATGATGAAGATTACCTTCGGAATGGTAGGCAGATCACTGTTTGGCGCCCGCTTGAAAGAGGAAGACGTCGACCGCATCAGCCTGGCCATCTCGACCGTCCAGGAATTTATGGTGCGCCAAACCATTCAGCCCTACCTGAATCCCTGGTTTGCCGTCTCGGGCGAGCTGCGCAGACATGAGGAAATGCGAACCCGCGCCTTCGGCATTCTGCTCGACTACATCCAGCGCCGCCGCCAGGAGGCCCCCGGCCATGATCTACTGCAGATCTTGATGGATGCTCGCTACAGCGACGGCGAAGGCATGAGCGATGAGTTGGTCCTCAGCGAGAGCATGCAACTGCTGGTCGCCGGCCATGAAACGTCGTCGAACGCGTTATCGTGGCTTCTCTACCTGCTAAGCTCGCGTCCGGATTGTATCGACAGGGTACGGCAGGAGTTCGATTCTGTGCTTGGCGAAAGGCCTCTGACTTACTCCGACGTTCCGAAGTTCGAGTTTACAACTCAGGTGATATTGGAGGCGCTGCGCCTTTATCCGCCGTTTTGGATGGTCGACCGAACGGCTCTTGCAGACGACCGTGCAGGGGATCTCGCTATACCCCGGGGGGCGACGGTCATTGTGTTCATTTACGGCGCGCACCATTCGCCGCAGTACTGGGAGAACCCCGAGAGTTTCGACCAGGAACGCTTCTCCAAAGTGAGGGAGAAGCTTCACACGCCCTTCACTCATTTGCCCTTCGGGGCTGGGCCGCGGGGCTGTATCGGCGGCAACTATGCCATGCTGCAGATCCTCATGATTCTGAGTGTTCTGCTCAGAAAATACGATTTCCGTCTGGTCCCGGGCCAGACAATTGAAGCACGCCCGATGGTGATCTTGCGACCGGAGCACGGAATCCGCATGACCTTCACCGAGGCAATCCCACGCGGCGTCGGCAGACGGTTCGACTGTTGACCCTGATCAAGCCTTGGCGCTAACGCACTACTAGCGGTGTCCCAGAAGTAGTTTGGTTGTTCCCGGGAGTCCTCAGTGTCCGATGTCTCCTCGGTGACAGTCAAGACAAAGTCCGCAGTCCTTGCATAGAGGCATGTCCGGATCGGGAGGCATTTTCGGTAATAGATTGGTGTGATTTGCCCCGTGCGGCCGATGGCAGGAAAGACAAGCAATAGGTGGGGCTTTCGGACCCAGCGCTGTGTTAGGCCCGGAAACAGGGTGACCTTCGACAGGGTGGTTTGCAGTCAGGGTTGCGTTCAAGTTCAGATACATCCATCCTTGCATTTGGTTGAATGTCAGCGTGATACCCCAAGGCAGCATTACAGTTTTCTTCCGCGCATTGACCTTCAAACGCGCACGCGCGTGGCATCCGAGGCAGGTGTCTTGATGGGAAACCCAGGTATGAGCCGGGAAGTCGCTGGCGTGCGGTGAGTGGCAGACGACGCAATCGCCGAGCTTGTAGGGGCGATGCAGTACTTTGTCCTGGGCGATGGAGTGGCAAGCGAGACAGAGTTGGGTGACGGGGGATACCAGATTGACGTGTGTAACTCCTTTTTCATTCTTGATCTCGTGACATGTCGTGCATCCCATGGACATGGCGCTGTGCACGTACTTCCCCTTGCTGATGTCAGCATGGCATTCCGAACACGTCGCCGCATCAGTGTCGGCCGGGAGGGTAACCGGGTGTGCACCGCCGCTAGACCAGACGTCCACTTGCGCAAGGGCTTCCAAGGGCCAACATACAAAAGCGATCACCGTCAGGTAGACACACCAACCACCCCTATAGCGCATAGAGATGACCTCTGAAGCTTGTGTGTGAGCTGGGATTTCCTTTTTGGATTCCCAAGCGAGCTGGCATTCTACACCCAGTTGCCGCCTTTCGCGGTCAAAAGTGGAAAATCAGATCGCTCGCCACTGTAAGCTGAGTATGCCGTCGGCCGCTGTCGTAAGCCTTCTGGTCCCAGGCGCGCTCGAAACGCAATTCCGGACGCAGCTGAACCGTTGTGCCGATCCAATGACACCACATGATCGTGTTCTCTGAGTATTTGGTCGCATAGCCCGTACGTTGACCTTTTTTATCGTCGAGAAAGTCGCTGCGAAACGACAGGAAGTCATGCGGTGAGAGTTCCTTCTGCAGGAAATTGACCATGGCATATTCGGGAGCGGTGCAACGCTGTTCCCCGGTCAGGCAGTACGCGGCATTCGCGCCTGTTTCCGGCTGAATCTTGCCCCCCAGAGCAGGCACGTCGCGCTCATACATATACCAGGACTCGGTTGCCATATGCACCGTCTTCGAGAACTTGTGATACCAGGTGGCGTCATACTGCTGCAGATTGTTGTAGGCGTACTTGCCGTCATTGATTCCGTTGGCGCAGATGTAAAAATTGTCGTTTACAGAAGTGGTCGTATAGCTCAGGCAGGCCGTACCGGAAGGCTTCGCATCCGGCGTCCACGGGGCAACGTCGTGGCCGGCGGTAATGCCTAGTTGCACCAGCCACTGGTCGTTCAGCTTTACCGTTGCCATCAATCCTGTGTCGGTAAACGGGTCAATCGCATACAGCAGCGAGTGGCTGAAGATGTAGTTGTTGGGCGCCAATTGGGCCTCGATCCCAGGCACGGAGATGAAGCGACCTACCCTCAGATTCATGCCCTGCGCAACTTGCGGAATGTAAACATCGACATATTCAAGGGTAGGATCAAAGCCGTATTGACGATGATCGTTCAGCAATTGGCTGCTCAGGTAGCCCTTCGCGATGGTAAAGCGATAATCCGTGCCGTAAAGGGCCGTAAGGTGGTAGCCCCAGTCGATATGATCGCGTTGCACCGAATCTGGCAGCCGCTCGGCGTAGAGAACAAATTGGTTCATCTCAAAGCGATTTGAGTAGACATCGTTCGCCTCTGGCGCATTGCGATCTGCGGAGGTGCTGAAGTTTAGCGTCGGATCGATCCATCCATAGAGCTTCGTCCGGCTTCTAGCCTGGTTGATGGCAGTCATCAGCGGATAGCTGTTCGTGTCCGGCTCCCCAATCACCGGCGAACCGCCATACGACCAATCCGCATTGGGGAATGGCGGCGAATCCAGTGGCGACGGAAGCCCGCGTCGCGCTGGGGCTGGCGAGGAAGCAGTTGTCCCCCACCAGTCCTGGCGATAAAACTCCGCCCAGCGGGCAAAGAAGCTCTTCGACTCGGCGATGCCCGGCTTCGGCGCGTCAGGTGACGGATGGTTCTCTCTATCCGCCTGTTGCCCCGGAGAGAGTGCACACGATAAGAACACGACGCATACCATTAGGGGGAAGAAGTATTGACAGCGGCGTGAATTATTCCTCGGGCGCATTGAAATGGCGTGCCACCCAAGTCTACAAGCCCCGCTCCAATACTTGCTCGCGCGTGCGGAAGTAAGTGGGTGTCTGTTTCTCCCCGGCGTCGATCATGACCTGACCGATCTTTTGTACCAAGTGGCACCACGCCCTGTGCTAGTTGACACGGACCTCTCCCTTGCATACAGTCTGTGGGTTCAAGAGCAACGACAAGGACAATAAGCATGAAACGGATTGCAGCTTATCGCGCACCGTATCCGGGAACACAGCCGAATCATCTGCATCCGCCGTATGTGTCTTCGATCAAGCGCGCACCCACGAAACCGCAGGTACGGATTCCCTACACCTTGTCCGAGGTCACGGGGCCATCATTTGGAGCCGAAATCGTCGCGCCCAAGGCTAGCGATTTGACAATCGGGCACCATGGAGAACCGCTCGGCGAGCGGATCATTGTGAGCGGTCGCGTGCTCGACGAAAACAGCCGTCCCCTGGCGAACACGCTGGTTGAAATCTGGCAGGCGAATGCGGCGGGCCGCTACCGGCACGAAGTCGATCAGCATAAGGCGCCGCTGGATCCGAACTTCACCGGGTGCGGACAAGCTGTCACCGACGCTGAGGGCCGATATCGCTTCGTCACCATTCGTCCGGGCGAGTATCCGTGGCGCAATCACTACAATGCCTGGCGGCCGGCGCACATTCATTTTTCTCTTTTCGGTCCGGCATTTGCCACGCGCCTGGTGACGCAGATGTACTTTCCTGGCGATCCGCTGATTCCGTTTGATCCGATCTTCAACTGTACAGCGGATGAGAAAGCCCGCAACCGGCTGATCTCCCTGTTCGACTGGGAAAGCACCATGCCGGAACACGCGCTAGGGTACAGATTCGATCTCATCTTGCGGGGACGCGAAGCCACGCCGATGGAGGACTAAATGAGCTTGCAGGCAACCACCTCGCAGACGGTCGGGCCGTATTTCAAGATTGGCCTCCAGTGGCTGAACCGTGACAACCTGGTTGGCGAAGGTGTCTCCGGCGAGCGCGTCACTATTCAAGGGCGAGTTTTCGACGGCGACGGAACTCCGGTGCCGGATGCGATTCTGGAAATCTGGCAGGCCAACGCGCACGGGAAATATGACCATCCAGAAGACACGCAGAACAAGCCGCTGGAGCCTGGTTTCAAAGGATACGGGCGTGTGCCGGTGAGCGCAGAGGGAGTGTTTCGTTTTGCCACGATCAAGCCGGGGCCGGTGCCTGACCCGAACGGAAAGGAGCAGGCTCCGCATCTGGTCGTCTCGGTGTTCATGCGCGGAGTGCTGCGGCGACTGGTCACGCGAATTTATTTCCCCGATGAACCGCGCAATGCCGCTGACTTTATTCTCAATCTGGTGGAACCGGCGCGGCGACCGACTTTAATCGCGAAGAAGACCGCTGGCGGTCCCGGGACGTTGGAATGGAATGTTGTTTTGCAAGGACCGAACGAAACGGTATTCTTCGACTTGGGATTGTGACCCACCTGAATGGCCTTGCTAGATCCACTGTTCGGCTCAGCGGCAATGGACGAAGTCTTCTCGGACGCCGCACGTCTCCAGGGCATGCTGGACTTCGAGGCCGCGCTGGCGCGAGCTGAGGCCCGCTATGGTGTGATCCCCGCTGCCGCGGCTCCCGCGATCGCTTCGAAGTGCAGGGCGGAGCTGATCGACGCCAACGCACTCTCCACTGCGACCGCCGTTTCGCTCAATCCCGCGATTCCGCTGGTCAAGCAACTCACAGCGCTGGTCGCGAAAGACGATGCTGAGGCTGCGCGGTTCGTTCACTGGGGCGCAACCAGCCAAGACGCGAACGATACCGGCCTGGTTCTGCAGATCCGGCAAGCTCTCGACATACTTGAAGCTGATCTGGCTGCCCTTTGCAGGGGCCTGGCCGAACTGGCCCAGAAACACCGTTGCACGCCAATCGCCGGTCGCACGCTCATGCAGCATGCTCTGCCTACGACTTTTGGTGTCAAGGTCGCCGGTTGGCTGGACGCCATGAACCGCCACCGCGAGCGCTTCGCGGAAACCCGGGCTCGGGTGCTGGTCTTGCAGTTTGGCGGCGCGGTTGGAACGCTGGCGGCTCTACGAGAAAAAGGATTGCAGGTGGCCGAAGCGTTGGCGGCAGAACTCCATCTCGGGCTACCCACCGTGCCCTGGCATACTCAGCGCGACCGGGTTGCGGAAGCGGCAACCACACTAGGCCTCTGCACCGGCACCTTAGGCAAGATTGCCCGCGATATTTCTCTGCACATGCAAACCGAGATCGGGGAAGTTTTCGAACCCGCGGGCGAGGGCCGCGGCGTTTCCTCGACGATGCCGCACAAGCGCAACCCCGTCAGTGCCGCAATAGTGTTGGCGGCAGCGACGCGGGTTCCCGGCCTCGTCAGCACCATGCTGAGCGCCATGGTACAGGAAGATGAGCGCGGCCTTGGCAATTGGCACGCAGAATGGGAGACGCTCCCGGAAATCTTCCGTCTGACTGCCGGAGCGCTCCATCAAATGGTGACGAGTGTTCCTCATCTCGAAATCGACGCGGCGCGCATGAGGCGCAATCTCGACGCGACGCACGGTCTGATTTTTGCCGAAGCCGTCACCATGGCCATGGGAAAACATATCGGCAAATCCGCCGCTCATGCATTGGTGGAGGCGGCGAGCCGGCAGGCGCGCGAGTCGGGTAAGCATCTCCACGAAGTGCTGACTCAAAACCAAACCGTAACCGAGCGTCTTACTGCAGCGGAGTTGAATAGCCTTTTCGCTCCGGAGAACTACCTGGGCCTCGCCGAAGAACTGGTGGACCGTGTCATCGATGCCAGCCGCAAGCAATGACAGTGATAGTCATCGCTGGAAGGGCAAGCCATGCCGTTTGTCAATGTTGGAGAACTGAAGACGCATTACGCGCTCACGGGTGACAAGGAGCCCGTGCTGGTGTTTTCCAATTCTCTTGGCACCGATTTCTCCATGTGGGATCCGCAGATGGCGGAACTGCAACGGCGTTTCCGCATCCTGCGTTACGACACTCGTGGGCACGGACAGTCTTCGGTAACACCAGGCGATTACACAATCGAGCAACTGGGCCGCGACGCGCTCGGCCTGCTGGATTCGCTTCACCTCGAATGCGTGCATTTTTGCGGGCTCTCGATGGGCGGCATGATCGGCATGTGGCTGGGAGTTCATGCGCCCAACAGGCTTCATCGTCTGGTGCTCTCGAACACTGCGGCACGGATCGGCACAAAAGAGATGTGGAACGCGCGCATCGCAACCGCACGCAAGGGTGGAATGAAGCCCGTTGCTGCCGCGGTCATCGAGCGCTGGTTTACGCCCGGGTTTCGCGCATCGTTCGCGGAAACGGTTGCCCGGGCACAGCGAATGATCGAGAACTCGCCGCCAGAGGGTTATGCCGCCTGTTGTGCCGCAATCCGCGATATGGATCAGCGCGAAGCGGTTGCGCAGATCAAGGCCCCAACGCTAGTGATCTACGGCGGACGCGACCCGGTCACACCCGGCTCCGACGCTCAGTTCCTCACCGACCGAATCCGGGGAGCTGTAAAGGTTGAACTCGCCGCCGCTCACCTCTCGAACGTCGAGCAGGCCGACGCGTTCACGGAGGCTGTGAGCAACTTCCTTGCTAGGTAAGGCGATGGACTATTTATGACGCCAATGAATGACACCAAGCGCTACAAGCAAGGCATGAAAATCCGGCGTGCTGTCCTCGGCGATGAGCACGTGGACCGGGCCGCCGCCACCACAACAGACTTCAACCGCGATTTCCAGGACTTCATCACTCGCAACGCCTGGGGCGAGATATGGGCGCGCCCCGGCCTTCCCCGCCATACTCGCAGCCTGCTGACACTGGCGATGATGGTCGCCTTGAATCGTGGTGACGAATTCCGCTTGCATGTAAAAGGCGCCTTTAACAATGGCGTCACCCGCGACCAGATCAAAGAGGTCCTGCTGCAATCCGCCATCTATTGCGGCGTGCCGGCGGCGAACTCCGCCTTTCACATCGCAGCCGACGTTTTCAAAGAGATGGACGACAAAACCAAGACAAGCTCCAAGAAGAGGAAACGGTCATGACTGAAGTACAGCTTCTTATCGGTGATCGTGACGCCGCCGCGACAGGTGCGGCAACGTTTGTCCGGCAAAACCCGATTTCGGGCGAAATCGCCACACGCGCAGCCGCCGCCGGCGCCGATGATGCGATCGCAGCCGCTGAGGCGGCCGCTGAGGCCTTCCCTGCCTGGTCTGCTCTCGGCCCTCACGAACGGCGCAGGAAGCTCTTGCGCGCCGCTGACTTGCTCGAAGCCCGCACGCCCGATTTTATCTCCGTCATGATGGACGAGATCGGCGCCACGGCCGGATGGGCGGGTTTCAACGTTCACCTCGCGGCCCAGATGCTGCGTGAAGCGGCATCGATGACCACCCAAGTTTCAGGCGAGGTCATTCCCTCCGAGATTCCGGGGAGCCTCGCGTTCTCCATCCGGCAACCGGTGGGCGTTGTCCTCGGAATCGCCCCCTGGAACGCTCCCGTCATTCTCGGAGTACGCGCGATCGCCATGCCACTCGCGTGCGGCAACACTGTGGTGCTGAAAGCGTCGGAGGTCTGTCCCGCCACGCATCGCCTGATTGGAACGGTCCTCCGCGAAGCTGGGCTGGATCACGGAGTCGTCAACGTCTTGACTCACGATGCTGCCAGCGCGTCGACCATTGTTGAAACCCTTATCGCTCATCGCGCCGTGCGTCGCGTGAACTTCACCGGCTCCACGCGTGTGGGAAAGATTCTTGCCGTTACTGCGGCGAAACATCTGAAACCGATTCTCCTCGAGCTGGGAGGCAAAGCTCCGCTCATCATTCTTGACGATGCCGACCTCGATGCTGCCGTGGATGCCGCTGCCTTCGGCGCATTCATGAACCAGGGCCAGATCTGCATGTCCACGGAACGCATCATTATTGATGAAAAAGTGGCGGACGCCTTCGCGCAGAAATTCGTGGCCAAGGTGAAGGCTCTCCCTTGCGGCGATCCGCGAAAAGGTGACGTTGTCCTCGGCGCTGTCGTCGGCATGCCCACGATAGATCGAGTACGCGCGCTTGTGAAAGATGCGGTGTCTCGCGGCGCAACAGTTCTTCTGAGCGGTGACCCGCAAGGCACGATCATGCCAGCCGTGATCGTCGACCACGTCACTCCCGAAATGCAGATTTTCCGCGAAGAGTCCTTTGGACCCTCGGTTTCCATCACCCGCTTCAAAACCTTGGAAGAAGCGATCACACTGGCAAACGACACAGAGTACGGACTCTCGTCCGCGGTCTTCGGCCGCGACATTGCCCGCGCCGTGGAAGTCGCCAAGCGGATCGACTCTGGAATGTGCCACGTGAACGGACCGACTGTGCACGACGAGGCGCAGATGCCTTTCGGCGGTGTGAAGGCCAGCGGCTACGGCCGTTTTGGAGGAAAGGCGGCAGTTAATGAATTCACCGAGCTGCGCTGGATCACAATCCAGACAACACCTCGGCATTATCCTTTCTAGAGCCGTTTCATGCCGATTTCGCAACGAACCCAAGTCGGGATTGTTGGCGCGGGGCCAGCCGGTCTCGTGCTGTCTCACCTCTTGCATCTGCAGGGGATCGACTCCGTCATAGTCGAGAATCGCAGCCGTCGATATGTGGAGGAACGCGTCCGCGCCGGCGTGCTGGAGCAAGGAACAGTCGACCTGCTCACGGAAATGGGCGTTGGCGAGCGGATGAAAGCCGAAGGCTTGGTCCACCACGGGATCGAGTTACGCTTCGGAGGGCGCGGTCACCGCATCGATTTTCACGATCTCACCGGTGGAAAAGGAATCACGATTTACGCTCAGCACGAGGTTGTCAAAGATTTGACCAATGCCCGTATCGCGGCTGGTGGCCAACTCTTTTTTGAGGTTGAAGACGTTAGCGTGCATGATTTCGATGGGTCCGAGCCGAAGATCCGATACCAGAAAGATGGAAACGCCTGCGAATTAATTTGCGACTTCATTGCCGGCTGCGACGGCTTTCATGGCATCTGCCGGCCCAGCATTCCGTCAGGAGTGCTCACCGAGTATGTGCGGGAGTATCCCTTCGGATGGCTTGGCATCCTCGCCCAAGCGCCTCCTTCCTCGGATGAGCTGATTTACACCTACCATGATCGCGGTTTTGCTCTGCTCAGCATGCGGACGCCACACATCAGCCGCTTATACCTGCAATGCAAGCCAGATGAAAACATTGATCTCTGGAGTGATGACAGAATCTGGCAGGAACTTCAGATCCGCCTCGCTTCGAACGGATGGATACTCACGGAAGGGCAGATTCTCCAAAAGAGCGTGACGGGCATGCGCAGTTTCGTGGTCGAGCCCATGCAATACGGCAGGCTCTTCTTAGCGGGAGACTCGGCGCACATTGTTCCGCCAACCGGAGCCAAGGGATTGAACCTCGCGGTCGCCGATGTTCGGATACTTGCGCGGGCGCTCAAGCAGTTTTATGACACTGGACGTCGGGACCTGCTCGATACCTATTCTCAGGTGTGCTTGCGGCGCGTCTGGAAAGTACAAAGATTCTCGTGGTGGATGACGTCCATGCTCCATCGCTTCCCGGATGAGAATCCCTTCGACCGCCGACGCCAACTCGCCGAACTTGACTATGTGACCAGTTCTCGAGCCGCAGCCCAAGCGCTCGCGGAAAACTACGTTGGCCTTCCGATGGAATGAGGCCTGCTAGTTGCTCGGCTACACGCGCGCGGCGCGCTCGGTTACCATCGACCGGACCGCATTGGTGATTTTGTCTTCGTTTGGCAGGAGGTAGCTTTCGAGCGGCTCGCTGTAGGGGACTGGGGCGTCGAGAGCGGTCACCAGGACTATCGGCGCGCGTAAATGCTCAAAACCCTTTTCCGCCACCTCGGCGGCGATCACCGCGGCAGCCGACGAATGGCGCGGAGCCTGATCGACCAGCATGAGCCTGCCTGTCTTCTTCACTGACTTGATGATGGTGTCCACATCGAGAGGCGCCAGGGTTCGCGGATCGATCACTTCAGCGCTGATCCCTTCGCGCGCCAGTTGCTCGGCCGCAGCCAGCGATTTCTTGACCATCCACCCTGTGGCAACAATCGTAACGTCGCTGCCGGCGCGCTTGATGTCCGCGACACCGAAGGGCACGACGTACTCGCCCTCGGGCACGTCGCCGGTGTCGAGCGTCAGCATGTAGTGGTGGAGATACACGACAGGGTTGTTGTCGCGAATGGCCGCCGCCATGAGTCCCTTGGCATCGGCTGGCGTGGACGGAAGCGCCACTTTCAGCCCCGGAATTCCCATCATCGTGTGATAGAGGCAATTGGAGTGCTGCCCACCCCACCCGGCGGCGAATCCGTAGCCCGCCTTCAGCACCAGCGGAACCTTCACCTGCCCTCCGGACATGTATCGCAGGCGGGGAGCCTCGTTGAGCACCTGGTCCATGGCCACCAGCATGAACTCGCTCATCCAAAGCTCGACGATGGGACGCAATCCCGTAACGGCGGCGCCCACGGCGATGCCAATCTCGGCAGTTTCGGAAATCGGTGCAATGCGAACCCGGTTCTTGCCGAACGTCTTGAGCATGGGGTCACGGTCGGTCATGGCCATGTTCTGACCGTAAAAAACTACGTCCGCATCTCGCTGCATTTCTTCGACAATGGCGACGGCCATCGCTTCTCCGTACATCATTTCCCTGGGCATTCCGACCTCCTATGCGTAGACGTAGTTGGTGGCCTCTTCGAGCGCGGGTTGTGGGCTGTCGAGTGCAAACTGGACTGCAGCATCCATTTCTGCGCGCGCTCTTTCCTCAATCCGCTGGAGTTCTCCCTCGGCGACGATGCCCTGGCTCAGTAACTGCGCACGGAAGCGCGGAATTGGATCCCTATCCTTGGCCGCCCGGTACTCCGCTTTGTTTCCGTACACTCCGATGGCTTCGTGTTCGGGAAATTGCGTAGGCACGGGAGGCACGGTGATGGCGTTGCCGTGCGCACTGAGCCGGTAAAACTTCGACTCAATAAGACTCGGGCCGCGTCCGACGCGGGCCCGTTCTGCGGCTTTAGCGACTTCGTCGTAGACCAGCAGCGGATCCGTACCATCAACCGTCGAACCTGGGATACTGAACGCGGCCGCCTTCCTGGAAAGCGGCTCACCGGCTTGCGCATTGGCGTCTTCGAGGCTGACGTGGGTGTACGCCTGGTATTCGTTGTTCTCCAGTATGAACACGATGGGCAATTTCCAGACCGCTGCCAGGTTGAGGGTTTCGAAGAACGCTCCTTGTTTGCTCGCTCCGTCTCCGAAGAAGCAGTAGACGATCTGTCCGGTGTTCTTGACCTGAGCCGTCAAAGCGGCGCCGGCCGCATGGGCAATACTTTGACCGACGATGGCCGAAGTGCCGGGGAAGTAGTGTTCGGGATCGGCAAGATGCATAGAGCCGCCAAAACCCTTGCACAGCCCGTCTTTCCGGCCGTAGAGTTCAGCCATCATCTTCTTGGGTGACGTGCCGAGCACGATGGGCTGAGCGTGGCAACGATAGGTGGGCATCGCGAAGTCGGTGGCGTTGCGCGTGGCGAGCGCTCCAACAACCGAAGCTTCCGCGCCGTCGGCAAGATGGGTGTGGCCGCGCATGGCTCCGGGATGTTCGAGGAAAGTGCGCTTGACGTGCTCCTCGAATTCACGAATCCGCGTCATCTGGATGTAGATCCAGATCAACCGATCTTTGCCGAGGACGTTCTGGTTTGTCATCGCATCACTCCTTTTCCGTAGGGACTGAGTCGCCCGGCTGGCCGATATGACATAAAGGTCCCCCCACCGGAACCTGGACACTTTCTCCGGCAACAATCTTGAGCAGCACACCCGCGATCGGAGACTCCAGTTCGTAACTCACCTTTTCCGTTTCTAACTCCACGACTGCCTCGCCAACGTGCACAGGATCTCCCTCGCTTTTTAGCCAGCGCAACACGCTGGCTTTCGTCGTGGGAATACCGCCCGTCTTTGGGACTTTCAACGTCGTGAGAATGACAATGCCTCCGCCGTGGCCACTTCCAAGTCGCCGATTGCGTCAATGGACTTCGCGATCCACGGTTGCCCAATACTGTTTGCGCATTGCTTTGCGATCTAACTTCCCGGCTGGAGTCTTGGGAATTTCCGTGCGGAACTCCACCGACTTGGGAGCCTTCACGGCGCCCAGCTTTGCCTTGCAGTGAGCGATGACCTCGGCCTCGGTGAGCGATTCGCCGTGCTTCAGGCCGTCCCTGAGAACGTCCCTGAGAACGACAAGAGCCTTGACCGCCTCTCCCCACTTGTCGTCGGGCACCCCGATGACGGCGCACTCCTGAACCTGCGGCAGCGCCATGATGGCCGCCTCGACCTCGGCGCAATAGACGTTAAAGCCGCCGCTGATAATCATGTCCTTCTTGCGATCCACGATGTAAACATATCCATCTTCGTCGATGTATCCGACATCGCCGGTGTGATGCCAGCCATGGCTGCGGATTTCGGCGGTGGCTTGCGGCAGGTTGTGGTAGCCGGCCGTGACGAGCGTGCCCCGGGCTACGATTTCTCCGGGCTGGTTTGGAGGAAGGATGCGGCCGGCTTCGTCCATGATGGCGAGGCGAACCGCCGCTGTCGGCCTCCCGCAACTGCGCAGACGTTCCGGATGATCGCCCGCTGCGGCCGCAGCCACGGTGCGCGCATCGAGAAAGGTGAGCAGCATGGGCGCTTCGGTCTGGCCATAGGACTGGCACATGCACGGGCCGAAGACTTCGACCCCTTGCTTGAGTTTGTCAGGCGAGACGGGAGAACCCGCGAGCAGAAAAACGCGCAGACTGGAGTAATTGAACCTGCTCACGTCCGGATGGGCGAGCAGTGCGTAAAACGCGGTAGGAGGAAGGAAGAGATGCGTGACGCGATACTGCTCAATCGCCTGCGACACCTGCGCTGCATCGAACCCGGGCAAGACGATGTTCGTCCCGCCCAGAGCGAACATCGTAAAGGCAACGACGCCGGCGGCGTGTGAAAGCGGAGCAGTGCAGAGGCAGACAGGATCGGTGTCGTCGCTCTTCCAGTAGCGCGTCGCCATCTCGGTCATCGTGCCCCAGGCAAGGTTGGTGACGCGGACACCGCGCGCCGGGCCGGTCGTTCCGCCGGTGGGAACGAGGCCCATCATCTGGTCGAGATTTCCCTGCGGATCGTTGCCGTGGGAATCAGCCCGGTCGAGATCATCGCTGCCTGCGTTTTCCCGTGCCATGAAGTTCGCGAGGGAAGGATCCCCGCCGTCCGAAGAGTCGATACAAATCAGATGCCGCAGCGAGGGAACGCGTTTGCGAATCTCCTCGACTTGCTCCCGGAAGCGACTGTGATAGAAAAGCCACGCCGTCTCGGAGTAGTTCAGAAACTCCACGTTGGCGTCGGCGGCATTGCGAAAGTTGATGGGTACCCAGGCAGCTCCGGCGCGCAGGATGCCCAACATGCAGAACAGAACCGCCGCATGATTGTGGGAGTAGATCGCTGCGCGCTGTTCCGGCTCGGCGCCGCGAGCCCACATTGCGCGGGCGATGCGCTCGCTGAAGGTGCGCGTTTCAGCGTAGGAATACCGAGCATCCCCGTCGAGGATCGCGATCCGGCCGGCGTGGAGAGAGGCGCTCTTGTCGAAATAGTTGATCGCTCGCATCGTTCGTATGAATGCCTGGCATCCAACCGCCCCTAAAGGGGCGCCTGATTTCGTAGAATTCACGGTATCGCTAAAGCGATACCTGATACCTATCTCACCTCTTCCGATAGTCCGTAGAGACGCAGGGGGAGACGGGGCAAGCCCCGTCTCTACACTGGCTCACAACTACGACGACAGCTTCGCTTTGGAAAGACCATGCGTTTCCAAAACACTGAGGATTTCACGATGGCCAAACGCTTGCGCCGCTGACGCGAAGCCCACCGTGCGCGGAGCGGCGTGAACCAGGTTGTGGGCCGCGAACGCCTGAATGAGCGCGGTTTGGCGGTAGCAGCACGTGCCAAACACCGCACACTGCACTGAGTCTGTGCTGCTACGGCCAACGATCACGTCAATCGTGCGATGCTCGCGCGGGTTTTCCCGAGGCGGTGTGCCACCCGTCACCGCATTCGCCATCTCACCGAGCCGTCGTTCCTGTTCGGCGGGGGGCAGGGGACGGATCTGCTCCTCGAACAACTTCTCCGTGGCCGCTACGCCTTCCATAATCTGCCGGTCGAGCAGTCCGCCAAACGAGCGCACGTTCGCTACCTGGGGATGATCCTTGTACCAGACCGGATGGGGGAAACCTCCCCAAGCCAGGGCGAGCTGAGTTTGGATGCAGCCGGGTACGACGACGTCATAACGGGTAGCGCGGGGCCAGGGTTTGTACGTGTTCTGCTCGAGATAATAAGCGTCGGTTTGAATGACGGCGAAGATCGTCTGGGTTGAGCCGAAGGTCGGGTTGCCCTTGAACATGGTGAGCACTTCCAGCGTGTCAATGCCGCGGTTGCTCTCGAGGCACATCCGAATCGCGGCGTCGCTCGCCGCCGACATGAAGGCGGTGGCCGGAGCGGCGAGCAGACCGCGCTGGGCAAACTTGCAGCCCCACTTGTCCGACACTTCGCGCACCCACGCCTGTTCCCCGCCGATGTCCAGATAGTGGCACCCTGCATTCAGCGCAGCTTCGATCACCCGCGGGCCGTTGTAGATGAAAGGCCCGGCTGTATTGCAGACCACTTTCGCGCCGGCAAAAAGCTGCGTGAGTTCTTCGACCGAGCCCTTTGTCTCGACGATTTCATAGTTGGCGGTTTCGATGCCGGGCACGTGCTTCATCACGTCTTCAAGCCGGGTGTGGCTGCGCCCGGCGGCAATAAACGGCACATTGTATTCGCGGAGAAATTCCGCTATCAAGCGGCCAGAAAAACCATTGGCGCCATAGACTACCACCGGCTTTTTGTCGCTCATTCTGTGGCCTCGGGCTGGAATCGTCCCGACACTTGGTACCTGATGACAACTACTTCCAAGTCGACGCCGGATCAGGTATTCTTTCGGGACCGAGGGCTAATTCTAGGCAAAAGTAACTTTTTTGCTAGTAGGCACGTTTCGGTAACCTGATACCTGGTTGGGGGCTATCCGATGGATCACTCCAATTGCCCTGTGAAGTTGACGGCTTCCATCATTGGCGGGAAATGGAAACCCTCGCTCCTGTTCCATCTCGAAGGCCGAACCCGGCGGTTCTGCGAACTGCAAAGACTCATCCCCGGGCTGACCAAGAAGATGCTGACCCAGCACCTGCGGGAATTGGAGCGCGACGGAATTGTGCACCGGAAAGTTTATGCCGAAGTGCCGCCGCGCGTGGAGTACTCGCTCACACGTCATGGAGAAAGCCTGAAGCCGATTTTGAAGCTAATGTCGGCATGGGGAACCCGGCATCGGGCCCGATACGGTTTGACGACGACGCGCCCGCAAAAGCCTGAACCGCCTTGCAACCCCGTAGAGACGATAGCGCCGGGCCCACCGGTGGATTCGCAGTTGCCGCGCCTGGTTGTCGCAGGCCAAGAAATCCGGGACAGCAAAGCATCGTTATGAGTTCTCGCCACAAAGCTCTGCTTTCGAGCTACGATGACGTCTTCCTGCTCGACGGTGTGCGCACTCCTTTCGTGGAGTACAACACGGCTCTTGGACTGGTGTCTCCCACCGACCTCGGGATCAAAGCGGCTCGAGAGGTCTTCCGGCGAAGCAGTGTGCCGCCGGCCGACGTGGACATCGTAGTCGCCGGGAACATGGCCCAGGCCTCCTTCGACGCTTATGTGCTGCCGCGGCACATCGGGCTCTACTCTGGCGTCCCAATCGAGGTGCCGGCACACCTGGTGCAGCGTGTCTGCGGTACCGGCGTCGAGGCCATTCTTCAAGCCGCCGACAATATCAAGCTGGCGAAAGCCGACCTGGCGCTCGTGGTCGGAGCCGAGTCCATGTCGCGCAACCCGATCGCTGCCTACACTCACCGCGGCGGATTCCGCATGGGCGAAGTGGAGTTCAAGGATTTCCTGTGGGAGGCCCTCCTCGATACCTGTCCGAATGAAACCATGGGTGGAACCGCCGAGAAGTTGGCGAAACAGTATGGGATCACTCGCGGAGATGCAGACGAATTCGCCGCCGAGAGCTTCGCCCGGGCAATTGCGGCGCAAAAGAGCTGCTTCCTGAGCGGCGAAATAACGCCGCTGATGAGTGAAGTCTTCGAGCTTGCCGGCTATTCGCCGCGGGGAATCAGGCTGCCGCGCGGCGTCGAGAAGTTAGGTGAAGACACTCACATCCGGCCTTCGCCGCTGGAAGTTCTGTCCAAGCTCAAACCAGCATTTGGCGGAGTGCAGACCGGCGGGAACAGCTCGGGAATCGTGGACGGCGCGGCGGCGACGCTGGTGGCTTCGGGCGAGTACCTGAAGCAGCACAAGAAAGAACACTTGGCGCGAGTGGTGGCCGGGGCGGTGGTTGGCGTCCGCCCAGAGATCATGGGCATCGCGCCGGTGCCGGCAATTCGAGCGCTGCTGGATTTGGCTGGCCTGAGCCTGCAGCAAATCGATCGTTTCGAAATCAACGAGGCCTTCGGCGCGCAGGTTCTCACCTGCCAGCGCGAGCTTGGCCTGGACCGCAGCAAGCTGAACGTCAACGGAGGCGCAATCGCCATCGGGCATCCGCTCGGAGCCACTGGAGTCCGTCTGGCAATTACGGTGGCACGGGAGTTGAAGCGTTCGAACGCGCGCTACGGCGTCGCCTCGGCGTGCATCGGAGGTGGACAAGGCATCGCATTGCTGGTCGAGAACACCTTTGCGGTCAACTAGTACTGATTAGTAAGGAACCGCATGCAAGGAACCATGATGCATTACCCGCTGACGCTCTCTCACAGCCTGGAGCGCGCGGGCAAGTTTTTTCCGAATGTTGAGATCGTTTCCCGGCGTCCGGATCATACGCTCCATCGCTACACTTATGCCGGCCTGTACCAGCGAGCGCGTGCTCTGGCGGAAGCGCTGCAGAGAGCGGGTTTGGAGCGTGGCGATCGGGTGGCAACTCTGATGTGGAACCATCACGCGCATCTGGAAGCCTACTTTGGCATCCCGATCGCCGGCGGTGTGTTGCACACGCTGAACCTCAGGCTGGCGCCGACAGAGATCGCCTACATCGCCAACCACGCGCAGGACCGATTCCTGATCGTCGACGACGTGCTGCTCCCATTGTATGAAAAGATTCGAGACTCGGTTCGATTTGAGCGCGTCATCGTGGTGGGATGGTCGGGCCGCGGCACGAAGCCGGGGCTCGAAGGCCATTTCGACGACTATGAGGAGTTCTTGAGCACCGCTTCCGGCAGTTTCCGTTATCCCGATCTCGACGAAAACGAAGCCGCCTGCATGTGTTATACCTCGGGCACAACTGGAGTTCCGAAGGGGGTCGTGTACACGCACCGGTCGGTGATGCTGCATTCGTTTCTGCTCACTACCGTGGACAACTTCGGCATATGCAACGCCGACACCGTATTGCCGATTGTTTCCATGTTTCACGTCAACGGCTGGGGGCTGTCGTATGCCGCAACGCTGGTGGGATCGAAACAGGTTCTGCCCGGCCCGCACCTCAAGGCGGAGAGTCTGCTGGAGCTTTGCGAAAAAGAGGGCGTCACCGTTGCCGCAGGCGTACCCACGGTCTGGCACAGCATTCTGGAGTGCCTGGACCACAATCCGGGCAAGTGGAAGCTGCCACCCATGCGAGTCCTCGTGGGCGGCGCGGCACCGTCCCTCGCGCTCGTTAAGAGACTGCGGCAGCATGGATGGAGCCTGGAGCAAGGCTGGGGGCTGACCGAGAGCAGTCCGCAAGCGACAACGAGCCAACTCAAAGCGCATATGAGGAGTTGGCCCGAAGAAAGGAAATGCGAAATCAAGACGCAGGCTGGAATCCCGGTTCCGTTCGTGGAGAGAAGAGTCGTCAGCGAGCAGGGGGAAGGTCGAGTGGACGAAGTTCCGTGGGACGGACAAACCATGGGAGAAGTGCAACTGCGCGGGCCTTGGGTAGCCGCCAGCTACTACAACCTGCCGGCGGAAAACGACAAATGGACCGAAGACGGATGGTTCCGCACGAGCGATGTCGGAACGGTGAACGCCGAAGGCTATCTGAGAATCGTGGACCGTACGAAAGACCTGATTAAGTCGGGCGGCGAGTGGATTAGTTCCGTCGATCTGGAAAATGCTCTGATTGCGCATCCGGAAATTCGCGAAGCGGCAGTGATTGCGGTCGCCCACCCCAAATGGCAGGAGCGGCCTGTGGCCGTGATCGTGGCGCAGGACGGGGCCGTGTTGTCTCCGGAGGCGCTGCGCGCTTTCCTGTCGCCGAGGTTTGCGAAGTGGCAGTTGCCGGATGCATTTGTGTTTGTCGAGGAGTTGCCGCATACGTCCACAGGGAAACTTCTGAAGGCAGAACTGCGACGCCGCTTCCAAGATTGGAAGTGGGAAAGCTAGCAAAATTACGGTTGCTACATCCGCAACCGACGAGCCGAACGTACACAAGAGACGCGGCAAGCTGCGTTCTGCGGGCGACATTCAAAAGCCAACGCTAAAAGACCAACGCCCGGGCCTACTTCACCTGCAGCGATTCCACGTAGCGATTCAGATTCGCTATGCGTTGCTGCACCACCTCCTCATGGCCCCCACTCATTTTCCAAAACACCGGGCCCCACACTGGCATTTCCTGATCGCCGTGAGGTACCAGATTGGCTTGCCCGCGCAAAATGCTGGTCACTCTGTCCGAAGGATACTTCCCGCCATTGCGCTTGGCCAAGGTCGTTAAATCGGCGGGCAGTGATTTGAGCGAGGCTGCGGCGGGACCATCGCCTTTCGCGTCCTTCCCGTGACAGGAAGCGCAGTAACTCAGGAACATTTCCTTGCCAGACGCGGGAGAGCTTGGCGGAGCCACTTCATGCTTAACTTCAGTCTTTGCTTCCTGAGCTGTCGCAACCGTCGCAGTGGCGAAGGCCAGCGCCACCAAACAAGCGAAATATCGTACGCGCATAAATTCCTCCTGTGGTCCCAAGGATTCTGTTTGCTATGGCATCCTCGCACGACCATCCTTGAGATAAAACTAAAATAGAAGCGACAGCCACGCTAGCCGCTCAGGTTCGAAGGGCGAGCGTGTGACGACACCTCAAAACGAAAACTTCAACGAGAACTGCAACTGCCGCGGGTTGAACATGGTTCTCGGCTTGCCGAACGTTGCATTCGGAGAATCGGGAATCGGAACCGGCACGAGGCCGTCGGCGAGCCAGGCCCCCGGGTTTCCGATTGCTTGCTGCGTGGCGCAAGACACCGACGCAGAACCCTGCTGAATGGCGCGCGTGGTCGCGTCGTTGTAGTGCTGGGGTATGGCGGGGCTGGCCCCGCAAAAGGCCGGAGAGCCGTATACCGAACTCACTTCGTCTATGTTCGGATGATTGAGCAGATTGAAAGCGTCGAAACTCAAGTCGAGAATCTTGCCCTCGCTCACCTTGAAATTCCGCGACAAGCGCAGATCCCAGGAATAGAGCGGGGCGCCGATGTAGGTGTTTCGTCTGACGGTCGTCCCGCAGTTCGAGACTGAGGTACAGGTCCCGTTGACGGGGGCGCCACCAACACGATCCGTGCTCAGATCAGCAATGTCGCCAAACACACCTTCGCCGGCGAACAAGGTGAAGGGGCGGCCGGACTGCAGGTTGATAATGCTGCTGAGTTCGAAGTTGCGGAGAACAGTATGCTCGGGTGCGGTCGCGGTGAAGTTCGTGACTAGATGGTGACGAAGATCCTGGTTGGAGTTGGCCCGCTCGTTAGCGTAGTCGTACTGGTTGACTGGGAGGTTGATAAAGGTCGTGAAATTCCCGTTGTCGATGGTGTGGGAGTAGGTGTAGTTGGCGGTCATGCGGAAATATTTCAAGCGCTCGACCGCGGTCAACGTCAGCCCGTTGTATACCGCGTTGGCGACGTTGTTGTTGTAGTCCAAAAGCCCGGCGCTCAGGGTCGGCGGAGTCGGTTGTCCAAGGGCGTTTAAGCCGGGCACACCAAATTCCAACCCACTTGGATTGACGGGAGCGAGGGGATTGAAGATTGGGAGGCTGGGATTGGCCGCGGGACCCAGATAATTGAAAAACGGGCCCAAGCCGAAGGGCCCAAGAACGGGTGTTCCGCTACATGGGGTGAGCGAGCCGCTCGGATCGAGTATCCCTTGGGCATAGTAGGGATTGTTGGCTTTTTGCGTGCCGTAAGGGCACCCTATATTGATGTTGTTACCACGAACCAGCTTGTGGGCCCCCACGAAGAGATATCCTATTTCGATCGTGAGACCCTTCCCGACCTGGCGATCGATCTGCAAGCTAGCTTGCTCGGCATACGGGAGTCGGCCGTTACGCTGGATGCCTCCTGCGCCGACGCCGCAGGCTCCGTTCAGCACCCCCGTTAAGGGGGTAGCAGTGCAAGGCCCGGTCAGGGTCTGTGTAGGGTAAGCTTTGGGACCGGCGCCGAGGATGCTGAGGGCCTGCAGAACTTCGACGCTGATGGTCTGATTCGCTGGGTTCGGAGGGTTGCCGAGGGGAAGTTGCGCGCAAAGAGCCGGGGGTAAACCCAACTCGGGGCAAGTAAGGGAAGGCGTGGCCGGGAATCCAGGCGTGGCAGACAACTGCCAGCCGCCGTTGGGCGCTCCTGTTTGGAGCATCGGAGTGACCACTCCCGAAGAAAATCCGTTGGCTTTGCAATTGGGGTCTGCGCCCGGGGGATTGCAGAGGTAGCCGGAAAGGGCCTTCTGGTTTCCGGTGGTGAAAAAGAAAGTCAGGTTATTGCGGTCGAAGAATATCCCGGACCCGCCGCGGATCACCGTCTTGGCGTCCGGTGAGTAGGCAAATCCAATTCGTGGCTGGAATCCGCGATAGTCCGCGTTAACCGTACTCCCCAGGCCCGATTCGAAATCCCAGCGCAGACCGTAGTTGATGGTCAGGTTGGGTTTGAATCGCCATTGATCTTGGGCAAAGAATCCCCAGTAGCCGTGGTTGAGGGTGTAAGCATAGTTGGAGTACTGGTTGGTTGGAAACGCATTCGGCCAGCCGCTGCCAAATCCCCCGCCCGTCGGGGGGAGGGGCTGGTAACCGTTCACAAAACCGGTTCGCGGAACCGCAATTCCAAAGTATATGGTTTCCAACCCGTTCGCTCCGGGTTGAAGCGCAGTGCAGTTCTGAGGAATCGTGCCGTACGAGCCGGACGTGGGGGTTACGCCGGGGGGCAGCAAGAGGTTGATGGTGTTAGCGAATGCGTACAGGCAATCGAGGTTCGGGATGAGGTCGCGCTCTGGAGTGAACCCCGGGTAGTTGTTGTAACTCCAAACGTAATTGCCGTCGAATCCAAACTTGGCGACGTGGTTGCCTTTCACCCAGGAAACGGAGTCGGAGAATTGTGCCCGGCTCTCGTAGATCGCATCATAGGTTCCGAAGTTGTGTCCAAAACTCAAGTCGTTGACGACGTCCAGGTTCGGTTCGCCAGTAGCTCCGGGGAAGTTGTAGTGGCGTCTTGAGTACTGTCCCAGTACGGTATTGACCAGGTTCGGTCGGAGCACAGAGTTCAACGTGCCCACCAGCGCCTGGTCGCGGATGAAGAGATTACGCGCCCCGCTCGGAACACCGATGCCGCCGCCATCTTCCGTATTGCCGATGAGTTCTCCCAGGTCGCGCGCATCCTCCACGGTGTAGCGCAACGCGAAGCGATTATCGTTGTTAATCTGATGATCGAGTCTCGCAAAGCCGTAGTCGTTGTTGACCGTCTTCAGAACCCCTTGAAGATAGGAGAAGGGCGAGCCCGTGCAATTCGCGGGCTTAAGATCGCAGCCCTCGGGCGAAAGACCCAAGTAGCTCTTGGCCTGATCGATCTGCGTGACGTTGTTGAACAGATCCGGGGCGTAGGTGGGAGATGCACCGCGACGGCGCCCCTCGTAGTTCAAGAAGAAGAACGTCTTGTCCTTCTTGATAGGGCCGCCGAGGGTACCGCCATACTGATTCTCTCGCAATTCATCGGGTAACGGCGCCGGCTGCAGCAGCGAGCGTGCGTCGGTGTAGCTGTTCTGCAGGTACTCGTACACCGAGCCGTGAAGCTGGTTCGTGCCAGACTTGGTCACGATGTTGACAATGCCGCCGAGCGCCCGGCCGTATTCCGCTCCAAAACTATTGTTCACCACGCGGAATTCCTGGACGGAATCCTGCGGGGGGGTGGCGCGCTGCACGCCCGTAATGGTATTGACGAAGTCGGCGCCATCCACCGTGATCTCGTTGCTGAACGAGCGCATGCCTCCGAAGGAGATTTGGGTGACCTCGAACTCGGTGAAGGTCGTTCCCAGACTGGTTCGGCTGGTAGCGACGCTGGGCGCAAGCAGAGCGAAGTCGGTGAAAAGCCGGCCGTTGATGGGCAGATCTGTGATCTGCTGGGTATCGATAACCTGGCTCACCTCGGAGCGGGTCGTCTCCACGGCCGGGGCTTCGGTGCTAACGACCACCTCTTCCTTGACCCCAGCCACCTTGAGAGTCACGTTGATGGTAGCGGTTTGACCGACCGCCAGCTCCACGCCGGTGCGCGTGTATTTCCCGAAACCGGTGGAACTCGCTGTGAGCTCGTAGCGCCCTGGCGGCAAACCGGGCAACGCGTAAAACCCGGCGTCGCTCGATAGCGCGGTGAAGATCTGGTTGGTGTCCAGCGACCGAACCGTGATGGTGGCTTTGGCAATTGTTCGCCCCGCCTCATCGGTCACGATTCCATTCAGCAGGGCATAACTGATCGTAGCTTGGGCTGTCGCGTATTGAGTCGAGCCCAAGGCGAGGAACAGGCCACACAAACAGGCAGACAAGCTACGTGATTTCATAGATCTCCTGTCATTCGAGCGAACGTACGTTTGATTTGCGCTGCAGAACAACCCTTCCTGACCACAGATCACGGAGTTAACTCCACAACCTTAATAACAACTGGATTCTCGACCTAACCCACGATTCAAAAACCCGACAACGCCCTCACCGGAGGCGGATCATTCCGTGCGAAGGCCGTGCCCCATCGATCTCCTCAAGCTCTGCGCGCCAGCGGGACCAACCTGCCCCAGACTTCCTGCGCCGTTTCCGCCACCAGGCGCAGTTTCGCTTCCTGGTCCGCAACCGTTACCGCATTGCCTTCAATGGTGGAGGCGAAACCACATTGCGGACTGAGGGCCAGCCGCTCCAGCGGAACAAAGGCGGAGGCGGCTTCAATCCTCTTCTTGAGTTCGTCCTTGCTCTCCAAGTCTGGCTTCTTGGAACTCACCAGACCGAGCACAACGGTACGGTCTGCCGGCACTTGGCGCAGCGGCTCGAAACCGCCTGAGCGCTCGTCGTCGTACTCCAGCAAGAATCTCTGGAACTTCGTATTGCGAAACACTTTTGTGATCGGGCCGTAATCGCCGGCGGCGTAGAACTTACTCTGGTTATTTCCGCGGCAGAGGTGCAGGCCGAAGGTGATGCCGGGGTGATCACCGATCACGGCATTGTCCATTTCGATCGACAAATCCAACAGCCGGTCGGGATCGTTGCCGCGCTGCCGATACCCCTCCCGCAACTCCGGATCCAGCAGCGCGGTGTACTGCGGCGAGTCGATCTGGATATAAGTGCAGCCCAGGCGAATCAACTCTTGCACTTCATCGCGCAGTATGTCGACCAAATCAGCGAGGTAGGCGTCGACCGTGGCATAAGCCCCGGTGGATTTCCTGCTGTCGTAGTAAGCCGAGGCCTGCTGCGCGCTGATCATGGTGGTTTTGGCCGGGTGCTTGGTGCGCGCGCGCACGTAAGTAAATTCTTCGGCGCAGAGAGGCCGTTTGCGACGCAGCTTGGAAACGACCACCGGACGCGGCAAAACCAACTGCTCGCCCTTCTCATCCCGGAAAGGAATTGCCCAGCCGCCGTATTTGTCGAATCCTTCGACGGCGTCAATCAGGTGTCCATAGAAAGCGTAGCGGCGCACCTCGCCGTCGGTGACCACTTCGATGCCCGCGAGAATCTGGAGGTCGATGCATTCGTCGACGGCACGGTCTTCCACTTTCTTGAACGCGGTGTCCGTGAGTTTTCCCGCTGCGAACAGTTCGCGGGCTTCCTTGAGATACGCAGGACGCAAAAGACTTCCGACTACATCACTGTGGTACACGGCAACCTCCACGAATGGCGCATCATCGAAACAACTTGGTTTCGCCGGCCTCACTTCGTCTCGCCGTTGCACGAGCGCAAGAAAGCGGCATCACTGTAATCCAGTCCGAGCCAGACCACAAGTGAAAACTATTGGTCTTAGAAGTGGTATGTTGCGAGATAGTCGGTTACTTTTCCGTGCCCTTTTTGGTTACTTTAAAGTGCCTTTTACGAAGGGCTGCTGCACGGGAGTATGATGGCGCTCCACCCGGCAGTTGCACCGCGAAGCGGGAGTCGACATGAATCCGAATATCAAAGCTACTGTCGTGGGAAGTTATCCGGTGCCCTCGTGGCTGGTCGGTAATACTTCGCGGCTTGTTCTTCGAGATGCCGTGATGGCGGTGTTGAAGACCCAGGAACTCGCCGGTCTGGACCTCCTGACCGACGGTGAACTCATGCGCTTCAACCCAAGCCATCCGGAGACCAACGGGATGGTGGACTATTTCGTCTCGCAGATGGAAGGAATCCGCAGCCATTTTGCTCTCTCGGATTTCGACCGCTTCCGCTCCGATCGCGCCTCGGCGGCCCGTTTGCTAACCGCAGGCATGGTGGTCGGCAAGATCGGCGAGGGCACGCTGAATCTGCCCCGCGACTACGAGTTTGTAGCGCCACTCACGAAAATGCCGTTGAAGTTCACTTGCACCGGCCCCCACATGCTGTCGCGCATGGTGACGAACTGTTACTACAAAGACATTCCAGATTTGGCCATGGATCTCGCCGGCGTGCTCCGCCGCCAACTGGAGTCGATTGAAGCCGATGCGGTCCAACTCGATGAAGCCTGCATCGCCGGCTACCCGCAGGATTCATCCTGGGCCGCGGAAGCGATCAACCACGTTCTCGACGGCATCCTGAACGAGCGCGCCGTGCACATCTGCTTCGGCAACTACGGAGGACAGCCGGTGCTCCGCGGCTTCTGGCGCGATCTGGTTCCCTTCCTCAATTCGCTGCATGCCGACCATCTCGTGCTCGAATTTGCGCGGCGCGGCTATGACGAACTCGAGGTCTTCACCGATCTGGATCCGAAAATCGCGCTTGGCATCGGCCTGATCGATATCAAAGACAACGAGGTGGAATCGCCCGACCTGGTGGCCTCGCGCATCGAGCGGGTGGTGAAGACGTTGGGCGCGCAGCGTTTGCACTATGTCCATCCCGACTGCGGATTTTGGATGCTGCAACGCAGTGTGGCGGATCGCAAGATGCGCGCGCTCGTCGAGGGAAGGAATCTGTTCGAGGGTAGGGCGTAGGCCGCTGCATGCCGGGAGTCGAGTTTCAGAACAAGGCTAAGAAATGCACCCCGCAGTGACAACCTCAACCATCGGCGAAGAAGAAAAGGCACAGGTTCGCGCCGTCGTGTTTGGTCACCTGGCGGGTGTTGTTCTGGCGCCCACGGTGAAAGCCCTGTGGGACCGGCGAGTGTTCGATCTCTTCGGATCCGCTGGCGAGTGGGTGGATTTCGACCGGGTCGCGCAAGAGACTCGCGCCAACCGCGGTTACTTGCGAGTCGCGTTGCGCCTGCTGGCATCGTGCGGCTGGCTGAAGCAGCAAGTCGAAAGCGAACACGCCCCACGCTACGCACTGACGGCCGAAGGAAGAGTCGCAGTGAGCACGGCGCCACTTCTGTATGGCGAAGTGCTCTCTTTTGTTGCGAAGGCGATTTTCCTGGAAGATTTTCTTTTTGGAGCATCCGACCGTCCCGTTCTCCCATCGCTGCAGGAACTGGTTCGCCGGTCGAAAGAGCGCTGGGGCCTGCAACATGACGCCGACCCTGTTGTCAGCCGGGTACGCAATCAAATTCGCGAACACCTCGATGGCCTGCTCATCGGCCCAGCCATGGTTGCCTTGGCGCGCGCTGAGATTCTGGCTCAACTCGACGAGCGCCCGGTGGACCTCAATGCCATTGCCGCTAATCGCGCGAGCCTTGCCTGCATCCTCGACCTGCTGGCCGCGCAGGGATGGGTCGCGCGCGACAAGAATTCCGTGAGCCTGACCGCGTGCGGCCGTTACGCGGCTCAAATTGCGACTTCCTACGGGGTCACCGTCTCCTACCTCCCGCTTTTCGACAATGTGAGTACCCTCTTGTTCGGCAATTCCCGCATCCCGCGTATGGACGAAAGTGGAGTGGAACTGCTCGTCAACCGCGGCATGAACGTGTGGGGCAGCGGCGGTGCGCATCGCACGTATTTCAAGAAAGTGGACGAGATCATCGTCGAGATCTTCAACCGGCCACTGCATCTGCAGCCTCGGGGCATCTGCGACATGGGCTGCGGCGACGGGAGCTTTCTCGAACATTTGTACTTCGCCGTGAAGAACAAAACCGAGCGCGGCAAGGTGCTCGACAAGCATCCTCTGATCCTCGTCGGCGCGGACTTCAACAAGGTGGCGCGCCGGGTCGCCAAGCAGACGCTGCGGAAAGCCGGCACCCCCGTCTATCACGTAATTCCGGGCGACATTAACCGCCCGGCGCAGCTGGCGAGCGACCTGGAAGAACTGAACCTGGACATTCACGATCTGCTCCACGTGCGCTCTTTCCTCGACCACAACCGGCCGTACATTCCGCCGGCGAATTATGCGGGAGGAACGCGCATCGGAAAATCCACCGGAGCGTTCGCGCACCTCGGCGAAGAGATCGCGTGTGACGAGTTGGAAGAAAATCTGACCCGCCACTTGCGGCGGTGGGCGCCATACGTAGGACGGTTCGGCTTGCTGGCGCTGGAACTGCACACGCTGCCTCCGGAAGTCGCGGCGGCGAATTTGTCCAAGACGCCGGCTGTGGCCTACGACGGCACCCATGGGTTCTCCGATCAATATCTCGTGGAATTAGCGATCTTTCTGGATGCGGCCAAAGAAGCCGGCCTGAAAGCCGATCCGCGATTCCAGGCGAAGTTCCCGCCATCAGAGTTGGCGACGGTAAGCATCAACTTCTTCACGACGGCCGGCGATCCATTCGACGCCGGACTGTAAGGCGATGGAGGGACGGGCGTCCTGGCCCGCCCGAGTTGTTTCAGGGCTTGACCTTCTCCGCGTCCCCGGCAGCTTTTGCCTTCGCCTCGCTCACGCTCTCATTGGCGCGGAAAATGACGAAGTCGCGAATGTCAGCCGCATCTTGCTGCGATACTTCCTTGCTAAAACGTTGATGGCCCGTAGGGGACTGAAGCGCTGCTCGCTATACGTGCGCCCGTACGTCAACCAATTTCCCGGCTGACTCTCGGCCTTCACGATCTGTGCGTCGCTCACGCTTGCTGAAGGCGCCGCCTCAGCTTTTGTTTCTTGCGCAGGGGAGAGGTTGTATCGCTGGAAAACCAGAGCACCGAGAACAACTACAATAACTCCAACGTTGGGCTTGCGCATTACTCTCAACCCTTCCGACCAGGGCGTTTTTTCGCAGCCGAGAGTTTCCGGATCACTTCCTGGGGCAGAGGCACGCTCTTCATCCGGTTAGCCTCCGTGGGATGGGCAGCCGCCCACACGTGCGTCTCCCAGCCCTCCAGGGCCAACACACCATCGCGCAGGAATCTGTGGCTGATCACAAAACTGCTCTTTCTCCATTCGGTGACGCAGGATTCCGCCACCAGTTCGTCGCCATACGTGGACGGGGTGATAAACCGCGCTCGAGCCTCCACCAGCGGAATGCCAACGACGCCATGGGATTTGAACAGCTGCCGCAGAGGAAGTCCCGCCGCACGAAACAGCGCCGATGTGCAGTGATCGAACCAGCGGAAATAGTTGGCATAGAAGACGATCTCTCCCGGATCACAATCTCCGAACTCGACCCGGATTCGAATACGATTCACAAGCATAATCAACTCTACCCCTACACAAGAAGACCGCGCAGTGAAAACTCACAATGCTACAAGCTTCAGCCTCTATGGCCGCAGAGACCCGGCGGTAACTTCCGCGTTCTGGTACGCCTTTCTCACCAGTTGCCCTTTCATCTCGTAGCGTGGCAGCGTGCCTGCACGCACCAATTCGACCGACGCCGAAACGCTCAGTATCGCTTTGATCTTGCGCTCAACCGCCAACCTGAGCGCAGCCGAAGCCGCTGGCTCACCGCAACACTCCGCGATAACTTTCAGCGGCGGCTCGACCCCGGGCCCCGGCTTGTCCAGCACTATTTGAATCTCCCCGGTCGTCGCCGGATAGAAACTCGAAACTACATCTTTGATCGCCGAGGGAAAAACATTCACGCCCAGCACGATCAGCATATCGTCCGTACGCCCGACGCAACGGAGCTTGAAACCCGTACGGCCACACGCACAAGAAGTGCCCAACACCTGAACCCGGTCACGCGTGCGAAAACGAAGCAGGGGAACGCACTCCCGCTGCAAGCTGGTGTATACCAGTTCCCCCGTTACGCCCGCTTCGTGCGGAAGGTTCTCGCCGGTCTGCGGATCGATGATCTCCACGACCACAGCATCCGGCCCGTTGAAGTGCATCCCAGACTGCTCCGCGCATTCACTGAAAATGATGGGCGCCATGTCGGCGTTTCCCAGCCCTTCCGTGACTCGCGCGCCCCAGTCCTGCTCCAGTTTGCCGCGTATGGCAGGGATTCCGGCCCCGGGCTCGCCTCCACAGAACAGTTTTTTCAACCCCAGGTCTCGCGGATCTATGCCGGCTTCCCGGCGCACGAAATCGGCGAAGTACGCGGCATAGGACGGCGTGCAATGCATCGCGTTCACGCCCAGCAGCGGAATCATCGCCAGCGCCTTCTCCGATGCGCCTGTGCCCAGCGGAACAAACACCGCACCCAGCGATTCGATCGCATCCTTCGAAGTCAATCCGGCGACAAACAGCGTGAGCCCCGCCGCGTGAACCACAACATCGGTCTTCCTCAAACCCTGCGTATAGAACGATCGCGCCGTGAGCCTCGTCCATACCTTCGCGTCCCTCCGTGTGATTCCGACGAAGCTGGGCTTACCGCTGGTGCCGGTCGAGCTGTGAACGCGAATCACGTCACGCCAGTCGGCGGCGATGTGCCGTCCCAAGGGCGGATGCGCCGCCTGGCTTGCGCGCAATTCTTCCTTCGTTGTGAAGGGGAAACGGGCCAAGTCGCGCAACTTGCGAAAGTCCTTGCGACGAACTCCGGCACCACGGCACTTTTCCTGATAGAACTCGGATCGAGCTAATAAGTAGTCGAGTTGCCGCGCGAGGAGTGCCTGTTGCAGACTAGCGGTCTCGTTCGCTGCCGCCGTCTCGAGCTTGCGGTCCAAGTAATCGTTCTGTCTCATAAGAGAGGGTGTTGCTGCGTCGTGCCATAGGAGGAGTGCGACAGATTCTCTCGAACGTCCGTTCCATTTGTAAATCGGTTCCTGCGTTTGCTTACTAAGGATCAAGCCCGCAAAGATGTTCTCAAACTCATAATTGATCTTTGAGTTCAATTATAAGGATGCTGATCTCGGACGGCCCGAGGTTCTCCACCGTGTGCGGCGGCAGCGGTTGCATCCACTGGGCGCAGGGGATTTTCGGCGCGTCTTCCGCTTGACGGCTATCGAACAGGATTTCGCCCCTCTCATCCCGCCGGATGAAATGGCTCCAGCTCCGCAGGTAAGCGACCCCACCCCATCGATGCGTGTGAAGCGGAACTACATCTCCCGCCGCAACGCGGGTATGAAGAACGCGCACCCGCTGGTCTTCCAGCAACAGTTGATGATGGTCTGGCGCAGCTACGATTGCATCGAGCGAATCCGGCCACGGCCACTGTTTCGGGTTCGGAAGGACTGGATTTTGACTCATCGTCTCATGTCCCGCAAGCTCGCAACATTAACTACACACAAAAATATGCCCCGAATCCCCGAGCATTCTATCCAAACTGCGCCATCGTCGTGCGAAACGCGCGCGTCGTCAACTCTTCCAGCGGCAGCGTCCGGAGTTCAGCAGACAGAACTTCAATTCCCCAAGGCCCGGTGTAGCCCGCCTTCTGCATGCCCTGAACGAAGCCCCGGACATCAAACTCTCCCTCGCCGCAGAGCCGACGGTGGTTGATCGTGTCTTCGTGCAAACTCCAAGGCGAATGAATAGTTCCATCGTTCAACTCCACGCCGACCACGTATTCCACAGGCACGCGGCATACTTCTTCATACGGAATCCCGAGCTTCACCACGTGCCACAGATCGAAGAGAATTCCGCCGTTGGGCGCTCCCGCGCCCTTCACCATCGCCAACGACTCCTCCAGCGTTCGGATCATGGAAAAGGGCATAAGCTCGAAGCCGATTTTTGTGCCGTGCTGCGCGGCCTCCTCGCACAGAATGCCAAACGCATCGATGAGTCGCGGCAGAGGGCATAGCTCCTGAAACAAATCTCCAACCTTGATATGACGCGCGCCCAGCACTTCGGCGGCCTCGAACAAACTTGCTTTTCGAATGTCCGATAACTTCTTGCGTTCTCCCTCCAGGAACCAATCCGTCAGGAATTCCAGCTCCACGTGTTGGATGCAGTTGTCGTCGAGGAGCTGCTTCATTTCCTTGAGGCGGTATTTTTCTAGAACGTGTTCGAGGTCGGCATGCCAGATGCCAAAGCCTTTGAAGCCCGCTCTGGCAGCCGATTGCACACGATCTTTGAAATCGAACGGGCTATACTCCCGGTCCGTGTGGGGAAGACCTGCCGAAATCGTCCAGTAAGAAGCCAGCAAATCGACGCCTGGTGTCATCCCGATTCTCCGCTGGGAAGAATGCGCCGGGGCTTGTTTGAGAACATCTTAAAGTTGCGCGCAGACTGCCTTGGATTCGGTGTACAGCTCCAGTGCTGCATGGCCCATTTCGCGCCCCCATCCCGACTGCTTGTAGCCACCGAAAGGCAAGGCTGGATCAAAGACGTTGTAGCAATTGAGCCACACCGTTCCGGCGCGAAGCTTGGCAGCCATGCGGTGCGCCTTGCCGATATCGCGGGTCCAGACCGCCGCCGCCAGTCCATAGATCGTGTCATTGGCAAATTTGACGACCTCGTCCGGGTCGTTAAACGGAATGGCAGTGACGACGGGACCAAAGATTTCCTCGCGCACGACTTTCATGTGCGGCTTCACGTCGATCAGGATGGTGGGCTCAACGAAATATCCCGTGTTCCCAATCCGGTGGCCACCTACGGTTGCCTTGGCGCCTTCGTTGGCGCCGGAATCAAGATAGCCGCAAACACGGGCGAGCTGCTCCCTCGAAACCAGCGGCCCGAGGTTGGTGGACGGGTTGATGCCGGGGCCAACCTGGAATTTCGTAGTTTCCTCGGCAACGCCTTCGATGACTTTGTCGAAGATGCTCTTGTGCACGAACAGGCGCGAACCGGCGGTACAGATCTGCCCCTGATTAAAGAATATGGCACTGGCGCTTCCGGGAATGGCTGCATTCAAGTCGGCGTCGGCAAAAACCACGTTGGGTGATTTCCCGCCAAGTTCGAGGGAGACTTTTTTCAGATTCCCCGTAGCTGCTTGTGCAATCAGCTTACCGACCTCGGTGGAGCCGGTGAAGGCGATCTTATCCACGTCGGGATGCGCGGCCAGGGCGGCACCGGCCGTTTCGCCAAAGCCCGGCACGATGTTGACCACTCCGACCGGGAAGCCCGCTTCCTGGATCAATTCCCCCAGCTGCAGAGCCGTGAGCGGCGTTTGCTCGGCCGGCTTAAGCACGCACGTGCACCCGACAGCGAGCGCGGGAGCGAGTTTCCACGAGGCCATGATGAGCGGGAAATTCCATGGGATGATCTGCCCTACAACCCCAACCGGTTCCCGCAGCGTGTAAGCGAAGTACTTGGCGCCGGGCATGGAAATCGGAATGGTGGCGCCCTCAATTTTCGTTGCCCAACCAGCCATGTAACGGAATACGTCCACTGCGGTGGGGACGTCGACGATGCGCGAGAAGAGGAGCGGCTTGCCGTTGTCCAAGGTTTCAAGTTCGGCGAGTTCCTCGTGGTGCTGCTCGATCAGGTCGGAGAGCTTCCACAAAAGACGCCCGCGCTCCGCAGGGGACATATCCGGCCACGGCCCGGTTTCGAAAGCCTTACGTGCCGCCGCCACGGCTTGGTCAATGTCAGCGCGGTCGCCTTCCGCCACCTGCGCCAAGACCTCGCCCGTCGCGGGGTTGTAGGTTTCGAAGGTCTTGCCCGAGCGGGCTTCGACCCATTCGCCGCCAATCAGCAGCTTTCTGGGCCGGCTCAGAAACTCCTGAACTGACCTGTGTAGTTGAACGGGCGTGGTTGTACTGGCCATGTGTCTCCCTTCTTGCCGTTGCGCCGTGGTTGTAATCGCCTCCGAGCTTCGAGCACATTGGCGACGTCAGATGTCTCCCTGGTCCAACTGCAGCCAACCGATTGTAGGCAGAAGTAGCGCGATTGCAAGGGGGAACCCTAACGTAACCAGGTCCCCAGGAAGAGACCACGATGACGCATCAACCAGACAACCGGGGCGCAGACCTTGCTGGAACCGTCCGTGACATGAGGTGGTGCTTCCGCGTGACTACACACCTCTCAGGTGTGCTACGCCATGACCTCGGTCACTTGAGGTCGCCTGCGTCAGAACGTAAGCTGCAACGAGAGAAGGAGGGCACAGTGGATATACCGGCTCACCCTCCTGTTGCTCATACTGCTGCCGCCACAAAGCCAACTATCCCCATGCCGGCATTGCTCTTGGCGATGCTTCACGTCTCGAACCGGGTGAGTGACCTAATTTTTTCGCCAGGGAGCGTACCGCACGTCGAGGTGAGCGGCCAGTTATGCTAGCCCCTGAAGACACTCGTCGGATCTCTGACGAACTCATTGGCAGCAACAAACAGGCTATAGCGACACTGCAGGAACAGGGATCCTGCGACATATCATACAGCCTTCCAGGCCAGTGTCGTTTTCGGGTGAACATCTTCGTGCAGCGGGGGAGCCACGCAATCGTCATGCGAGTTATCCCCAAGAGCATTCCCAGTTTCGCGGATCTCAACTTACCCGCGCAACTGGCCGAGATTGCCAGTCTGAGGAACGGCGTTGTGCTGGTTACGGGACCCACCGGCTCAGGCAAGTCCTCTACCATGGCGGCGATTCTGGACAGAATCAACGAAACTCAGGCGTATCACATCATCACGATCGAAGATCCCATTGAGTTCTTGCATCGCCACAAGCGGTCGATCATTCACCAGCGAGAACTGCACAGTGACACTCCTAGCTTCGCCCTAGCCCTGCGGGCAGCCCTGCGTCAGGCTCCGAAAGTGATCCTGGTAGGAGAAATGCGGGACAAAGAGACGATTGAGATCGCTTTAGAAGCCGCCGAAACCGGCCACCTCGTCCTTTCCACGCTGCATACGATCGACGCCGCGAAGACGGTCGAGCGCGTTGTTGGAGTCTTCCCTTTGGCGGAGCAGTCCATCATTCGTAACCGGCTCGCGAAAAGTTTCCGTTATATCCTTTCGCAGCGTCTCATACCTCGGAAGGACGGTGGCGGTCGCATCGCCGGGATAGAGATCCTCAAGTCGACGCTCCGGACACGGGAGTACATCGAGCGGGGCGAGGAGGAAGGTAAGACTCTTCTGGATGCCATGAGGGATGGGGATACGGAGGGTATGCAGCACTTCGATGGAGAGATTGAGAAGCTGACCCGAACTGGGACCATCGATCTGGAAACAGCACTGGCCTATGCAACCAACCCCGGAAATTTACGGTTGCAATTGGCTGACCTGAGCGAAAGCGCTCCGTCCGGAACGGCAAGAGCAACGCCCGCGGAGGAAGCTAGGCGAGCCCGAACTAGTAATTGAACCCCCGCTGGCAACACCCGGAAACGGGTCAATGAGTGCAATCGGGATTTAACAACAACTGACCTATTCATCCACCAACAACCCCGTCGCTTTGATTGACTTGCCCGTTTCTCAAAAGGGCCTGCGCTGGGCGGACGCAATCAGCAGCAGCGCAGCAAGCACAGTAGTGCCAGACCGCCGCGCGGATAACTGCGGCTGCAAGTTTCGTCGAGCCGAATTCGGCCCGATATCCGAAGAGAAGTGCGGAGCCGACTGTCCCGCATAGTGCAGGAGGATGGCAGTGGGTTCCGGGCCTTGGTCGGCCCCGGGCCTAGTTATCCGCCTGGGCACGCGGCATGAATTCCAAGACCTTGATTCCGTCGAATACCCCTAACTCGCGGACGGAGTGCGTTTCGGAAGTGCTGGACACGATCCAATCGAGGGTTCTGTACGATGGTCTGTATGCCACCGCCAGAAAGCGTTCCCGCCGCTGAGCTGCCTTTTGAAGGAATACCGCAGCGACACGAACCGCTTCGTCATTGAGCGCCCGTGGCAGTCCCACCACTGGAACGCTGAGTGGGTAGTAAGCGAGTGGCGCAAAAAGGCCGCTGTCTTTCACTGCCGCACCGTCCGGCATGGGCACGACGTCGGCTTCCGGGAAATCGCTGCAGATCATCACTGGAGCGTTGTCGGCAGAAGCGTTTTTCTCGGCGAGTTCCAAAGCGTATTTCCATGTGTAGTTGTGGAGTTTGGAAGACGGGGAAGTGAAGGACGAGTACGCGGTAGTCGCCACGACGGCCACGCAGAACAGCAATCGTAGAGTGCGGGAATCAATTCGATTGACAAGCCAAGCCCAGCCGAGCGCGATCCCTGGAATAGCGACCAGCCGGTAGCGAGGCACAAAAACGTGTATCGATGTTTCCACGCTCACGCCATAGAGGATCAGAATCGGAATGAGCGCCAATAATGCGCAAAGCCAGAAACGCCAGTCTGCAAAACGGCTTTGCAGATCAAGCCGCCCGGTCGCGAAGGCAACAAGAACGATACTGGCGAAGATATAGGCCAGCCAGTCTGGCGCCAGCGTCCCGCTTAGATCATCCGGCGTCGGAGGCCCGGCGAAAATGTGCGCGCTCTTGGTGTGAAACATCAGTTGCAACACGGGAACAACGGGCAAGAACGCTAAAGCAAAAGTTGCGAGTGCAACTCCGCCCTGCCGCCATAAAGGCTTGCGGTCGCCAATCTTGACTGCCAAAAAGCAGATGGCCAGTACCGGCAAGATCAGAGTGAAGAGAAATTGGAAGTGGCCAATGCATGCTGCCGACAGGCCAAACAGGGCCGCCAGCCAGTTCGAGGTGTTGTGCCGTAAGTGAACCAGGGCAAGGATAGAAGCGTTGATTGTCAGGACCGCAAACGCATAGGGTCGAACGTCAATGGAAGCAAAAATGACAACCGGATTAAGGCAGAAAACGATGGTAGCGATGATGGCAACATCTCGGTCGGACAATTCCCGTGCGACCAGATACAGCAAATATGCCGCCCCAAGCATGGCGAGAATGGAAGAAATTCTGAGCGTGATCTCGCCCGTTCCCGTAGCTTTGGCCCATAGCCAGAGAATGTAGGGATAAACGGGGATAATCGGCCAACCCATGCGAGACACGATCTCTGAGAATCCCGCTTTGATCACGAAAAACGAGTGCGTCTCATCCAGCCACAAGGGTGCGCGGATGGCGATGAACCAGAGAGAAATAGACACAGCAACTGCGGCTGCGTAAACCGCAGACAGAACGCGGCCCTGAATGAACTGGACGCTCGCAGGCTGTGCCTTGGCTCTCTCGGATCCTTCGATTTGAGCTTCTGAGATAGTGCCTGAAGTTCCTTGAGTGCTCCTCCATCGGATACCTGCGGCCATTGAATCTTTCCATTAAGATCGTGGTCGTTATGAGTATAAAATATTTTTCAGCCTCATCCGTTCTCGCCCACTTCCTATCTGCGCCAGCTTGACGGTCCAACCCTCTGTTGATCTTTTGCAACTTACTTTTTTGAGCTGGCGTCGCGATTGCCAATTCCCGACTGGGAGATGTGGCGCATTCCGTTTTCGTACACGTCGATCGCCGTACGGTGTAAGGTTGGATAAATTGCAAGAACGGAGCCAGATTCATTTTCGATGAGCCCACTATGGAACGAGCGGTCTTCAAGGCAGTAATAGTCGGCGCCGGCCCCGCGGGCCTGACTGCCGCCTACGAGCTATCGAAGCGGCATGCCCCAGCTGTTGTCCTCGAGAGCGACCCCGAATATGTCGGCGGTACGACTTCACCTGCCGCTGCGGCACGCCGAGGTGCAGTGCGTTCGGGTAGCCAGGGTCGATTTCGAGAGCCTCCTGGAAAGCCGTTCCTTGCTGGAAGCCGGGTTTCCGCTTCCGCTTCATGCGCACCCACCGCGCCCGCCTCGTGGTATTCGGCGTCCTGATTCACCGCCCACACGTCATACTTGCGCGTCCCCGCCAAGATGTTCTTGGCGGTCAGCATTGCCGCATAAGTACAACAATCAGGATCATGCCATGATGACGAAAGAGCGCAGTCGAAATTTCGCCATTTGATTCGGCTCAGCCAGTAAGGCGTCGGTGCCTGCGCTCGGAAAGTGGAAGGTGGTCGTCCATCGCCAGCACCTGCGCATGCGGGAGCGGTCTCTCCTTCAGGCGGGTGAAATCCACTACCCCGTAGACTGCCAGCACCAGCATCATGGGATCGATTTGGCGGCGGAAATACGTCTCCACATGCGTGAAATAGAACACCACGGGGAAAAACAAGAACACCAAACCGTAGAGAATCGCGACCGGCCTATTTACCCGAAATGTGCGGCCGAGGCCAATCATCGTCAACAGCGTAAAGAGTGTGCTGAAGACAATATTGACGGGGTCGTCCGGTTCCTGGGCTAGATAGTAGGAGCTGAAGCTCCAAAAGTGAGTCCAGATAAAGACGATCCGCCGCAGCGTGACGACGGCAAAAAAACGCGGGTTTGCCCGGATGAATGTGAGCGCCCTTTCTTTACTCTCCTCCATATAGGCGATCTCGCCAATTTGCTTGAACTTCTGCCATTCCGCGTCATTGTGCCAGGGACCAATTTTCTCTGCTAAGGCCGAGCCCACGGAGCACCCGGCCCAATACGAAGTATCCCCATTGTTGCCGATGAGCATCTCCAGTCCGATCGAGTCCCGAAAAGGAATGAAGCGGTGAAATACCTCATAGTTGCGAACGAACCACCGACTCACCGAAACGATGATGGTGAGCGAGGCAACCGTAAGCGGCACGAGCCAGCGTTCTTTCCGCTGGTATCGACGAACGCCGATCCAACCAAACATGACCGGCAAAACGTTGAGCACTACAGGGTCGGTGAGGGCGGCAAATCCCCAAAGCAATCCATACCCGATCCACGCAACCAGAGCGACCGGGCGCTCAAGATGCAAGGTGATCAAAAACAATAGGGCAAGCAGCAGGGTCGCCAGCCAGGTCGGCCAGATGCGCTCCGCCGGCCAATAAATCGCGAGCGGAAAGAGCGCCCAACCCCATCCGGAGAACAGCGCTACGCGATCCCCGAAAGTCTTGCGTGCCGCGAAATATACTGGGAGGCAGGTCAAGGCCGACATCAATGCTTGCAAGGAGAGCAAAACCAACGCGGATGTTTTGCTATAGGTCCCGAAGATCATGAAAACGCCGGCGATCAGGTAGGGATAGACCGGGGGTTCCCAAGCCGTCGGTCCAGTGTCTTCAAAGAGTGGGCTGCGAAATCCGTGACCCTGCACAATGGAGGATGCGATCCTGCCGTTTTCAAAGCCAAAGAGAAAGTGATTTCGTCCCGGGGGCATCTGCTCGGGGTAGAGAACCCCGACCACGGCCAACCGGATGGCCAGAGCGAGAAGGACCATGCACCATTTGCTGTTAAGGAAAGTCGCGAACATGGTATGGGGAGGAACTGCAGGCGTCGCTAGAAATTTGCATGCCCAATAAGATTCAGGACCAGGATTTAACTTCCGATTTGCCTTCACACTACACCATTGGCCCATGTTGAAAGCGAGTCGCCTCTCCGAAGAGCAGTTCCCGCCCGTTGAGACGCAGCACCCCCCAAATGAGAGTCCGGGTCAATGAGTGTAATCGGGATTTATCAACAATGACCCTCTCGACCCGATGCCAACTCCACGGCCTTCATTGACTTGCCCGTTTCGCCCCGTAAGATTTGCCCCTAATGATCGGGCAGACCATTTCGCACTACGGCGTCGTAGAACGAACATCTGAACGATTTACGACATCGGCGAGCAGGACGGGCAGGCATTCATCGCCATGGGCATCTGGAAGGGGTGACGCTGAAGCATCGCATAGCCGGAAGGCCCACTGGAGAAAGATGTATTACTCAGTCTGGCGATTGAGATTGCCGATGCCCTCGACGCCACCCACGCTAAAGGAATCGTCTACCGCGACATCAAGACCGCCAACATCTTCGTGACCAAGCGGGGCCGCGTCACCGATCGCCGCTCCGGCATCGAAGCCGGGACTTTCAGCGTGGAAACACAGCCTGACTAAGGTTTTCGTTGGCTAAGCGCTTGCGCGCGCTGTCGGGCATACTGCTCCAACTCCGCTTGGCCTTGGGCTGCATACAGATCAGCCAGCGCTGTCCAGCGCTGCGGGTTGGACGGCTCGTAACTTAGCGCTTCCTCTTGAAATCCGATTGCGCGGCCCAAATCGCCCAGCTTTGCCCAGACTCGCGCCCTTGTTTGCGCTACTTGCACCTCGATCATCTTCTTAACATCCGGCGGCTCGTGATCGGAGTGTTCAATCGCCGCATCCAAGGCTGCCAGCGCATCCTGCGGTTGGTTGATCGCCAGATAGATTTGTCCCAGAAACATATACTGCACACTGGGCTGCGCCGAGAGTCCTGCCGCGTGCCGCACCGCACTTACCGCTTCGGCATAGCGGTTCTGCGAGTAGTACAAGGAGCCCAATGAGGACCAATTGACTTCAGTTGGAGCGAGGCGCGCCGAGACCAGATACTCGCGCTCTGCCTCTTGAAATTGCCGTTCGGCTTGATACAGTTGGCCGCGTGTATGGTGGAGATAAGGCTCCTCCGGAAACATCTGCAGCGCGCGATCAAGCGCCTGCGCCGCTTCCGCGTTGCGCCCGAGGTTGAAGAGAATCGAACCGGCATTGGCGTAGAAATTAAACAACTCCGCCCGTCCCCGAAACGACGTATCGGCTGCAAGAGCAGCGGGCGGAACGAACTGCACCTTGCTGCAATCGACCTGCAGGCGATTGATCAACGCCGCGTTCTCGGGACGGTTGCGGACAAACACCGCTCCTTCCTCATCCAGGTAAACCGGCTTCCATGCCTGGCTGGTGCAGAATTGCTTCACATCCGTCCTTCCCAGGCTCCCTGTTCCCTGGCGCGCGACCGAGAAGATCACTGTGTTGATGCCCCACTGATCGGCCTCTTGTTGCCAGGCAGCGGAGTCGGGCAGTTGCCTCATCACCTTCCTTTCCTCAAACATCAAGTCGCCGAACGGAATTGCGCGACCGTCAATGTAATCGGGATATCGCGGCCCGAGCCGGAAAGCGAGGTATCCTCCCATGCTGTATTCATGAAAGATGTTTCCCGGCAGTTGCTCGCGCAAAACGAACTCTGCGGCTCGCTCCGGATACAAGGAAGATAACCCGGCGCCAAACAGAGTCGACTCGCCGGCCGAAATATAAGCACGTTCGGAAATGAGATCGTAGGCGCGGATCGCAACCAATAGCGCGCAGACCCCAAGGAATGCAACCGTGGGCCACGATCTCGGCGCGACGGGTTCGCGACGCTCACGTTTCGCCCGGCCCTTGACTGCAGCCGGCCGACTGGACCGGTCAGGTTCGAACCAGCCGGAAAAATAAGGAGCTGCGACCACGATTGCAACAATCGCAAACAACCCCTGGAAACGCAGGTATCGGAGCGAAAAGTAACCGAATGCCAGTAGAAGAGCCGCGGCTCCGAGCTGTTTCCGTTTGAGGGCGACCACCGCGGCTATCGCGGCCGCCGCCAGCAGCCACCAATAACTGCTGTTTGCGTTCCGCCAGTCGAGCGCCCGCGATAGCGTTTCAAACGAGATCGGTGTATGTCTCCACTCGGCGATCAGGTTTTCATGAACACCTTGGGCCTGCTCCTGCCGAATCACTGTCGTGTAGATATTCCATCCCCACGGATTGCACAGAGTCGCCGGCAGCGCGGCCAAAAGCCAGGGCGCGGCGCGGCGCAAGCGGTCGGCGGCGGCGACACGGCGTTCCGGAAAAATGAACTCCAGGAGTTCGAGAGCAGCGTATCCGGCCAGGAGTGCTAGCCCAGCCACGAATCCCGGGTGAGCGTTCACCCAGATCAGCATCAACAAAGGGATCAGCCACAGCGGCGCATACCGCCCGCGGAAGTGCCGCCAAAGCGTGGCCAGCAACGCGGCAAACAATAATGTTGTGAATAGGTCGGCACGAGGGGTGGTACGATACGCGATTCGCGGGATGGCGAGGATCGCAAGTAAGATGGCAGCGAGGCTGGTTTCCGCGCTAAGCGCAATGGCTACCGTGGCCACGCAAGCTGCGCTGTTCAACCAGGACAAAGCGGCGAAACCGCCCAAAGCGTACAGCCCGTAGAGAACAAGCTCCGCCAGCGGAGGATAGACCCACTCCCGATCGCGAGCGGTGTACGACAAAACGTCGGTGGAAGGAATCCGGTGGTGTTGCACTATGTATCTGCCGCTCGCCAACTGCCAACCAGTGTCGGGGTCGATGACCGTGCGCAATCCGGCGAGGGTGCCATACAACAGCACCAAAGCCATGAGCGCCCCCACACTGTAGCGCAGGCGACTGGAGGGCAAATTCATGAGAAGGCTAACCCAGGCATTGCAGGCCGTTCGCTTCTGGCAGAATGGAAAATCTCAGAGAGTATACCGCAACCACACTTCGCTCCCTCCTTTCCCCTCGTCTACCAGACACGGTCGCAGATGTTCGCGAAATTCCCGGTGCTGTGGTTAGCACCTACGCCGGAACCGAGACCCCGCTGCAGTAAGTAAGTTTGAATTTGCTAAAGTACCTGGGGGAGGGTACAAGCCGGAAAGAAGCAGAGGAGATGATCTGCACTCTTTCTTTTTCGTCAAAGCAAGCCGCCTGATGTTTGGCGGCTTTTCCTTTGCATCGCGCGGAATGTGGGGGCGGTGACTGTTGCAACCAGGCGTTAGCGCTCATTGAGATTTTGAGGGTCTGGCGTCAATGAGTGTAATTGATTCCATAACAATGTCGGCTCCCACGCCCGGATAGACTTTGGTGGTACCAACCAACCAAGGCCCGGGAGAAAGGAGCCGAACGATGATCATTATAGGATGCGATTATCACCCGGGTT
>JBEKWX010000004.1:0-32427 GCA_049512675.1 Terriglobales bacterium
TCGATCGGAGTGATTGCCCAGTGGGTGAACTACGGAGATCTTCTGCGCTGGGCCAAACTGAACCCGATCACGATGAAGGCAGGGGAATTCAAGGACACGGGCAGCCCGACGCGCGAAATGACACCCGTGGAGCGCGCGTATATGCAGGGCTTGATTGACAACATGCATACGCAGTTCATTCAGGCAGTGGCCGAGGGGAGGCATGCGAAGGAAGAAGATATCCGCGCGATTGCGGATGGAAAAGTCTGGACCGGCGAGCAGGCGGCTTCGCTGAAACTGGTGGATCAGATAGCAGATTTCGAAGGGGCGGTGAAGGATACGGCGCGGGCGGTGAATATCTCCGGCGAGCCGACGCTGGTCTGGCCTCCGAAAGAGAAGCGGTCAGGGCTGGATCTGCTGTTTGGCGATGTTTCCGATTATTTGCCGACGCGGGAGAAGCTATTGGAGCAGCAGGTCGGCTTTTACTATCTTTGGAAATAGCAGTTGCCAGTTCCCAGTTCTCAGTTCTCGGTTCTCAGTTCTCAGTAAGACCTGCAGAGCTGCCGAGTTTGGGTTTTCTGAGAACTGAGAACCGAGAACTGAGAACTTTTCCCAGGTGTCCGCTTCCCTACTTGCACAGAACCCCTTAAATTTGAGAAGGTTATAGGCGGGCGCAGTGCAGCGCCGGGGGGCGGCAGAGCCCTCGGGCACGGAACCGTTCAAGGAAGCCGGCCCCCAAGGGAGCATAGAGGCATATGACGAAGGCTGACCTGATCGAAGAAGTTTCCCGGCTGGCGGAGTTAACTCGCAAAGACAGCGAAGTGATTGTGGATACGATCTTTGACAGCGTGGTGCGGTCACTGCGGGTGGGCGACAAAATCGAAATACGCGGGTTTGGCAGCTTCCGCACGCGCCAGCGCAAGCCGCGCGTGGGCCGGAACCCGAAAACGGGCGACCGGGTCGAAGTTCCGGCAAAGAAGATCCCGTTCTTCAAGCCCAGCAAGGAATTGAAAGATCTGGTGAATAGCGGTGCGGCCGCGGAAGCCGCTCCCGCAGCGCCGCCGCCCGCGCCATCCAGCACGCTCTAGACGGGCTGCGAAAAGGAAAGCCGGGGCCCGTAGCTCAACGGTTAGAGCAGCAGACTCATAATCTGTTGGTTCCTGGTTCGAATCCAGGCGGGCCCACCAAATTACCGCGAAATGTGGCATATTCTCACCCCGCGGCGTTCACACTCGATATTTATTCGCACGTGCTCCCGCACATGCAAGAGCAGGCAGCGGTGATGACCCTTTTGGACGTCGAACGCCATCTACTATACTTACGCGGGTTGGAGCAGCGGGGAAACGCGGAACAACTCCGGCGTGTTGATCCAGAGGCCAGAAGATGAACTCCACTCACGAACCACAATTGCCAGGAAAGACCATACCAATCAGTGCGGTCAACTGGACGTTCGTATTGGACGATATCGCGTTGCTAGAAGGTCGCATGGCGCCGGTCTATCCGCTGGGAGTGAATGTCGTTCTGGCGCGGGTTGGCGGAGCGGTCTACGCCGTTTCAGGGACCTGCGCGCACATGGCATGCCCGCTGTTCATGGGGAGGTTGGAGGGCTACACGATCGTTTGCCCGTGCCATGACTGGCGTTTCGACGTTCGAACAGGCAGGTTCCTCAACGCGCCGGAACTTGGTCTTACGGTGTATCCCACAAAGCTCGAGGCGGGCAAAGTGTTCGTTAACCTCAGTTCAAAGGAAACGGCATGAAAAAAGTCAGTTTGTACACCCTCTCAACTTGTCCCTGGTGCCGCAAGGCGAAGCAGTTTTTCACCGAGCGCAACATCCCGTTTGACTACATCGACTATGATCTTGCTGACGAGGCGACCCAGAAAAGGATTTTGCAGGAGCTCGATGCCGCCGGCGCCACGGGCTTCCCGTTCGTCAAGATCGGCGACAAAGTCATCGCGGGCTATCAGCCGGAACTTTACGCGAAGGCGCTGAAATCGTAAGGAGTGTTGCATGGACACCGAAGCAAGGAAAAAGGCGCTTCAGTATTTCTTTGACAAAGTCGTCGCCCCGATGGGCTTCAAGTTCACGCCCGACGTGGAGTTGAAGGATTTTCTGCTCGAACAGGAGGTCATGCTGGAGGCCAAGCACGGCATCCCATTCTGCCCCTGCCAGCCCATACGCCACGACCGCGGGCGCGACATGCAGATCGTCTGCCCATGTATTCCCTTCCACCGGGAACATTTCGACGCCATCAAACGCTGCTGGTGCGGCCTCTTCGTCCACAAGGATGTCATGGATCCGGACAGCCTGCCCCAACTGCCGCCAAAGGACGTGGGCCTTGAGTGACAAGTTCATCCGCGCAATAAGCAGTGATGAGATCGCGCCCGGCGGGATGAAAGTCGTCGAGCTTGAAGGACACGAGATCGTCATCTGCAATTGCGGCGGAACTTACTATGCCATCGAGCGCCGCTGCGGACACATGAATGCGCCGCTGGAATTGGGCACGCTTGACGGCAAGGTCGTCACCTGCGCCATGCACTGCGCCCAGTTCGACGTCACCACGGGCCAAGCCCTGTCCGGCCCAGTTCCAGCGGACCTGGGCAACGAGAGCCCGCCGCCGATACTGGCCGCATTTCTGCAACACGTCGAGATGCTGATGAAGCCCGTCCGCACCGAATCCATCCGCACCTATGAGACGAAGGTCGAAGCCGGCTGGGTCCATGTGGCGCCATGATTCGCGAGCCATGCCGCCGTGATCGGTTGCGTTTTTCCGCCGACCGGACGCACAAAGTTCGACTTCCCGCGCCACGCCGACCCACGCAGTCGTTGGGTAGAACCTGAACCGGCGCAAGCACGGATCAACCCAACCCAAAGCGGCTTCTCATAGATGGATTGCCTTGAAAAAGCTGTTTACACGGGCCAATGATGCGTAAGCCAAAGTATGATTGGGACGGTAACTGCTAAAGAAAGTGTCGAAAACAAGAGCATGGATGCCGTTTCAGATTCAGAGGACTTATATCGCGCGGCGAAGAGCACGACAACGGTAGCCAAGGGAAAGCTGCAGCATATCAACGCCTCGCGCGCGAATGGACTGTCAACATGCAGTAAACGCAGGAGAACCAGCAGGACTATATTTTGTACGGTGAGACGGCCGAGGGTACCGAGAAATACAGCGCGGGAAAACTGAAACGCGTGAGCGGCCAGTACAGGCCTACAGCAAAGACAGCAACACCGGAAGTCGTCGAACCTATCAACTGAAAGCATGCGGCGATCACTCGCGGCAGGGGTACTTTGGCGATGACGATAGCAATTCCGACAATTGGCGCCCAGAGGAGCGGCGATTTCAAACCTGATGCCAACCCTGTCAGGACAGGACTCGACGTCGAAACGTCCTTGGCGCCTCCCCGACGCTTGGCCGCATCGACCTCCAACAGGACGACAGTTGCGGGCACCACGAGATTGATAGACAAGGCGACGAGTCCCACGGCCCCCGTGGCGGTGGGACCCAGGATCGGTTGGAGGACGGCTAAGCCAAAGACCGGGGTAGCGGAAGTCGACAGCATCATGGCGTAAAGGATCGCCGGTGTTCCGCGCACGCTTTGTATCAGTCCCAATGCGGCCCAAGCAACAAAAAAAAGGCCGACATGAGCCAGAATCAGCGCCAGAACGAGACTGCCCTGTTGCAGAAGCAGATCCCTGGGTATCTCGGTCATGCCGACAAACAGAGACGCGGGCAACGCAAACGAAACCGCAAGCTTGCTCAATCCAGCCGCTTGATCGGGATCGAATGCATTGCGCTTGCCGGCGCCATAGCCGAGCGCAAGGACAAAAAATACCGGAAGTAAGGCGGCTACAAGTCCGCTGAGACTCATACGGATATTCCTTTCCTGAACCTCCTAAAACTCCACCGTGGTCCTGAATTCGAAAGAGGACTTCGTCACTTCTCACCGACGTAGTCAATGATTAGCTTCGGGACGATAAGACCGAAGCTCATCGCCAAAATAATGAGAATGGCGGTCCAGCCGTCAGCGAGTGTCGCGCCCATGAGATCCCACGTCCTTTGTGAGTTGTTAGTAAGTTGCACAAGGCCGCTTGCCATCCTGAACATTAAGACTCCAGGCAGCATTGAGACCACAGAGGCGAAGCCAATGGCCGCGAAGGGCATGCGCCAACGACGCGCGACCGGCGTGATGATCACGCCAACGACGAGACACGCAATCAATGCACCCGTTGCTGCGCTGGCACCAAGCGCGGTTAGCGCGACCCACCTTAGGCCGTGGGCCATCGCGCCGACGGCCACTGGCCAAGGCAGCATCTTCAGAGGCGACGAAAAGAAAATACCGTAACAAGCGACCGCCACGCCCGCTGCAATAACATCATGCCAAAGAAGCACCGGCCTGCCGCCGGGGTCCACCGGTAAAGAGACGCCGAGAAGTTCGAGCCCGAGTAGCAATCCTGTCGAGATCGCTACAACAATGAGCACAGCGTAGATCAACCGGGACGCTCCAAGACTCATGCGGCCCCTGGTCAGGTCCAACATCCCGTTGAGGAAATGTGGCCCCGGCACGAGCACCATGCATGGGCAGACCGCCACAAGGCGCAGCGACGAACTCAGTTGATATCGAACCGCCAGCGCCCCAACTACGCCAGCGACCAGCGCCGCGCTAAATGGTTGCAGAAAGAGATTCGTGCTGTGACGGGCCAACATGCGGCGCAGAATGGCGCCGGCCGCCGCGCTCCCGAATACGAGCGCCGCCGTGGGCACGTGATGGACACCGAAGAGCACCGCTAAAGCTACAGCGCCCACCGCGGCCGCCAGGGTGAACAGCCATGTTGGCGCAGGTGGCGCCTCTGCGATTCTGTTGATTGCTTCCATTGCGTTGGCCGGGGCCAGCCGACCGTCGCACAACTCTTCAACCGTTCGCAAAATCGAAGCCACGCGATCCATGTTCACGCCGGAAGGAGTGGCCTCTATGGCTGAAATAAATTTGCCCTTGCTGTCCTCGGTTTGAACTTCCAGTTCTCCCCAGTGCGGGAAGATCGTGGCGCGAAAGCCCAGAAAGTTGCTCACGCGTTCGGCGACGCCCAAAGTCTGATGCGTGGATTCGCCGTTGACATACAAAACTTGAGCAAACGCAAGAATTAGATTCGAGCATTCCTCGCGCGTCATACTTGCTTCCGATGACTGTGGTTTAACGATTGCCGGAGTCACCTGAACCTCGCGACCGCACGGTTGAAGTGGGGCCGACCTGGAACTCTTCAAGCCGGCCCCACCGTGAGCATGTCGATTCTTAGTGCGCGCCCTAATTATGCTGCGACGGGCGCCGCTACATACGGTCGAACCATTTTCTTCGGATCGACGACGCGATCGAATTCGGCTTCCGTCACGAACCCGAGCTTTAGCGCTGCTGCCTTGAGCGTGAGGTCGTTGTCCATTGCATAGTGGGCAATCTTAGAAGCTTTGTCGTAACCGATCACCGGTGAAAGCGCCGTGACCAGCATCAGCGATTCTTCGACATATTGGTTGATCTTCTTCAGATTGGGCTTGGTACCTTCCACCAGGAATTTCCGGAAGTTGGTGCATGAATCGGTCATGATGGTGATGGAGTGGGTCACATTGAAGATAATCAGGGGCTTGTAAACGTTCATTTCGAGGTAACCGCCGGCGCCGCCAAAGCCGACCGCTGTGTCGTTGGCCATCACCTGGACGGCAACCATCGCAAGGGCCTCGGCCTGGGTTGGGTTCACTTTGCCGGGCATGATGGACGAGCCCGGTTCGTTCTCCGGAATCTTCAGCTCCGCGAAACCTGCTCGTGGGCCGCAGGACATGAGGCGGATGTCGTTGGCGATCTTGTAGAGCGAAACGGCCAGCGTGCGCAGTGTTCCAGAGAGCTGTACCAGCGCGTCGTGAGCACCCTGCACGGTAAATTTGTTTGGCGCAGTGATGAACGGCAGGCCTGTGAGCTTGCCGATCTCGGCTGCAACCGCCTCGGCGAAGCCGGGCGCTGAATTGATGCCGGTACCGACTGCCGTACCGCCGAGCGCGAGACGATAGACGCCCTTCAGCGCATCTTCGATCCGATCGAGATCGTCCGCGAGCACGCCTTCATAGCCGGACCACTCTTGCCCAAGTGTGAGCGGCGTGGCGTCTTGCATGTGCGTGCGGCCAATCTTGACGATGTCGTCCCAATCCTCAACCTTTTTGGCAATCGCATCATGCAGCTGCTTCACCGCCGGGATCAGCCGCTGCTTCACGTTGACCGCAGCCGCGACATTCATGGCCGACGGGAAAGAGTCGTTTGACGACTGGGACATGTTGACGTGATCGTTGGGATGAACTGGCGTCTTGCTTCCCAGCGGTGTGCCAGCGATCTGGCTGCAGCGGTTGGAGATCACTTCATTCACGTTCATGTTGAACTGCGTGCCGCTTCCCGTCATCCACACGTGCAGCGGAAACATCTCATGGTGCTGACCGGCGAGGATTTCGTCGCACACTTGCACAATCAGATCGTGACGCTTCTGATCGAGGCGCTTGCCGGCAAAGTTTGCATTGGCGGCGCCTTTCTTCAGAATCGCGTAGGCCGTGATCATTTCGCGGGGAATCAAATCCTGCCCAATGCTGAAGTGTTCGAGCGAGCGCTGGGTTTGCGCGCCCCAGAGCTTATCGGCGGGAACATCTACCTCGCCGAGACTATCGGTTTCTTTGCGAATTTCTGTCATATCATTTCTCCTTGTCGCCGGCAGTTACGCCGGAACCTGCGGTTTGGGTCTCCCGATTTATGTTCATTGCTTTGGCGACATCCCTGTTTTGATAACTGACTCACTTCGTTTTCCGCTCGTTCTAAAACTCTACTTTTGTTCTGAACCCTAAAACGACAGCGTGCCCTGTTCTTGCGCCCGCGCTGGCATAATGCTGGATCACCGGCCGGCATCTTCTGCCATCATGAGACCAGCGGCGGCACTTGCGCAGATATCGGGATCTCCAGCACTGTCGGTTTCGATTTGCTGCAAGCCGCGACCGCGGCTTTCTTGATCGAGTCGAGATCGTCGAGCCGGGCAGCATCGCAGCCGTACCCTTTCGCAATGGAGACAATGTCAAAGCCAAGAATGTCGAGGCCCGGAACTCCCGGCGTCTCCTCGAGTACGGCGAACGATTTGAGAATGCAATATTCATCGTTTTTTGGCACGACGATCAAAATCGGAAGACGCAGCTGCGCGGCCGTCCATAGAGATTGAATCGAGTATTGGAATGAACCGTCGCCAATGATCACAATCACCGGCCGGTTGCGCCCCGAGTCGCGCTCAGCGAGGGCAATGCCCACTGCCGCGGGAAGATTCCAGCCCAGGATTCCGCTGGCAAAGGTGTAAAACGTGTCAGGTTCGGTGATCGGCCATTCCGTGTGAAGATCGGCCAGATTCGAGGGGCTTTCCTCGATCAGGATTGTATTCGCGGGCCGAATCTCGTTCAGAGCGCGGAATACTTGCGCGGCCGTCAGGCGGCCATCATTTGAGGTTTTTGCTGCGCCTGATCCGTGCGGCGCCATGCGGTGCGGCACGGTTTCGCGTGCCTTTGTAGTTTTCGGCCTGTAGTCGCCGAGCAAGTGCTTTAGGCCTTCGAGGCACAAGACAGCATCTCCGAGCAAGCTGTCGCCGACAGGGGCTCGCGCAGTTTCTGCGGGATCATCGGAGATATGCAGCAGGCGCAATCCGGCTGGCAAGTAAGGGCCGGGCACGTAGGGGTAGTATCGGAAAACCGGAGCGCCCACGACCAGGGCTACGTCATGACCTACGAGTTTCTTGCTGAGCGGCTCGATGGCAAACGGTAATCCACCGGAATAAAGCGGATGATTTTCTGGAAAAGGAGCGCGTTCGGAAGCGGGCGCTGCCCAGACAGGCGCGCCAAGCGCCTCGGCGAAGGCTACCGCCTGATCCCAGCCCTTCCCGCGCGCGATTGCCGCGCCGTAGATCAGCACCGGTGACTTTGCCCCGACGAGGATCTTTGCAAACTCGGCCAAGCGCGACGGGTCCGGCGCAATGCGCTGGCTCACGGTTCGTACCACAGCCGGGCTCTCACAGGGCTTTTCCCAGTCCCCGAGAGGCAATGACAGAAATACCGGACCTGACGGTGGCTGAAGCGCCGTCGCTACCGCACGCATGAACACTGCGGGTATATCTTCCGGCCGCACGGGCTCATATGCCCATTTCACCCACGGACGGGGGAGCATTGTGGGTTCGACGTCGGTGAGCCACGGTTCCATCAACAGCATCTCGCGCGTTTGCTGACCAGCGGTGAGAATCAGAGGTGTTTTGTTCTGGAACGCCGTCGCGAGATTCCCCATTGCATTCGCTGTAGCAGTCGTGTGCAGGTTCACCAATGCCGGACGGCGTGTCGCCTGTGCAAAGGCGTCGGCAATTGCGATGACAGATGCTTCCTGCGGAGCCAGCACATAGCGGAAATCTTTCGGGAAGTTCTTGAGAAAGGTCTCCTCCGTCGAGCCGACATTTCCGAAAATTGTAGTCAAGCCAAGGTCACGGAAGAGTTGGTAAGTTACATCGCGTACGGATTGCATGTTTTACCTCCAGATTTTTGACACTTGGTTGCTAACAAAGTGTGGCTCCACCCTCCGACTTGAACTATCCAACTACAGCTTGAATGCAAGGACGCTGCCAAACGGACCGCGCCTCGTATTCGTTTCACACCGCGATAGACCCTACCGTGGCGTGCAAACACGCATTTTGGATGTAAGCGTCGAAGTTGTTCAGGTCGCAGCGCTACAACACGGCATGAAGCACGCCGCGTTCCAGTCAAACGCCGTAGGACCTAAGCGCGTATTTTCCGTGGCATGGGCGACTGCGTGGCCGGGAATGGCCGTCTGAGGGTCAGGGTAGGCGTGCCAAGGGTTGACACGGTGTCCGCATTTCGACAGCAGTTCGAGGTGCTCCGTCGATGACCTTCGAATGATTCCTGCTGCGAAGCTTCGCCAAGATTGTCTTGTTGGCTAAAAGCGATAGGTAAAACCGACATTCGCGGCGATGGGCCCCGCGTTGTAGGGTACCGTGTTGAAAAAACTCCCAGGCTTAAAGCCGGCCAAGTTGAATGCAATGATGATGTGTGGCGCGGGAGCCCACCGGATCTCGAGATCTCCCTGATTGCCGAGATAGCGGGCATGGCTGGCATTGGCTGGATCGATCAGGGCTTCGCTTCCAAACGCATATATCCCGTCGTGCGTTGATTCCCTCCAGTACCAGACCCAGGCAAAGGCACCGGTGACGTTCTTCTTCAGCTGGAATTGAACCACCGGATGCAAATGGACTAGGTTGAGGACCCAGGAAAGGCATCACCAGGGGGGTGAAGTAGGCGCCGCGAGGGAACAGGGGGTTGAACGTTCCGAGGGGCTGATTCGTCGGATTAGTGTCGCCACTGTATACATCAGCCCGTAGCAATGGTCGAGGATGAAAGCGTATGCGGTTAAACGTGAATCCAGTTTCCGTTGACACGCTCCAGGCACGAATCGAGGCGCTTCTAAAGCTTCCCCACTGGAAGTTAGGTTCGCAGTTGTAGTCCAATCCTTTCCCGATTGGGCGGAACAATCTGGTTCCGACGGTGTGGCGAACCTCGTGGCCAGTGCCCGTGTTGTAGGTCGCTGACTTCGTGTCCAGTCCGATGTAATAGAAGTCAGCCTGCCCGCGGCTCACGATTGGGGCCGGAACAGTCAGATAGCTTCCCCATGCGCTTTCGGCGGGATTCGGTACATCGTCGAAAAAGCCGAGATTATTCTCGACAGGTTTTACTGCGAATAGATCCAACCTTACGCGCGTACGTTCGGCGATCAAGCGAAATCCGTCGAAACTCAGCTTCACGTTGGGACCTTCGTTGTTGTCGAATAAGCGGCCCGAACCAAGCACTACTTCCTGACGTCCCAACCGCAGACTTATGCCACGCGGACTGCTGACGTGAGAACCAATCTCTACGAACGCTTGATGAACATCGCCGCGATCTTCATCGATTTGGGGTCGCGAGCCACCATTTCTCCCGTCTTCGAAGTCAAACTCGAATTCGGAGAATAGTCGGAAGATACTACCTGCGTGGAAATCGAAGTGCGGCATCACCCGGTTCAAGACGTATCCATTGTGATCTTGAGGCCCCTCGCCAAAAAGGAAGTTGTCGTAATCCTCGTACTGGATGCGATATTCGAATCCCAGCGAAAGGTACATTTGCGGGTTGTCGCCAAACCGAATGTACTTCGCGGGGTCGAAAAAGTCGGTGCGCTTCGAAGAGTCTTCCAGAAAACTCCAATTCTGTTCTGCAGGAAATGGATTCAACGGAGGACGCGCTGGGTCTGGAGTCGGACCAGGGGGCTGAGGGTCCGGAGTCTGCGACCTTGCGGGCAACGTCGAGAGGGCGAGGAGAAGAGCGATCAACACAGGGCACCAACGGCTCGTGCACTTATCGGAGACTCTAGAAAACCGACGGTATTTCTGTAAGTTTCGACTCTTTATTCTGCGGAACATCGGTGTTCGTCGGGATCTCCTTTCTTGGCGACCGCGCGAGGTTTTTCTTAATCCAGACCACGCACGTCCGATTATCGATCTTGGGTTGGTGACTGCGTCCCGCGGCGATCGGCACGGGTTGTGTTTGTTGCGCTCGATCGCTCCCGCTGGGCAGGACTGGCATCAAAGTGAATACCGGCTGACCGACGTGCGCAGCGAGATATCGATCCGGCCCTCGCGCAGCTCCCATCTTCTGAGCTCGAAGGTACGCAGCCCTCGCTTGATGAGCGGTTCCTCTTCCATGGCCTGGCGCGCCTCTTCGATCGTGCTCGTCGACAGGATCGTCAGGCCGTCCCCGACGAGGACGCCCTTCTCGATGAACGGGCCGGACGCCCAAAGGCGCCCCTCCGCTTCAAGGGCGTTCATATAGGCAAGGTGGTCGGCAACGAAGGGCTCGATCGCGCTGGCCGGTGCAGCGACGCGGCTGATCGCGGCGAACAGCGTCTTCTTCAACATCGGCGCAAGCAGCTCCGCAACGGTTTTCCTGCTGTCATTAGACATGTCGATTCTCAATTCATTCCCGCGCAGCGCGTGGAAGCAATGTCGGTTGGGATTTCGTGGCTGCGATAAACAGTAAGCCACCCATCATGGCTGTGTTCTTGAGGCAATTAAGGAGCTGCGGCGTATAGGAGGCTGTGCCGACTTCCTGCCAGAAGTTGTGCGCAGTGAGCGTCGCGGGAAACAGGAAAGCCAATATTGCCACAGCCGCCAGTCGCGGGTAGATGCCAAAGGCCAAACTAAAGCCTGCAACTACTTCAATGGTTCTAGCGGCCTGCATAAGAAAAGGCACCAGGCTGGCGGGAGCGCCACGTTCGATGAGCTCCTTTGCAGCACCGGCCTGGCTAATGATCCCGAGACTATTTAGAAGAAATACGATCGATACGAGAACACGAGAAAGGGCTAGAACATATCGCTGGAGAGAATTCATTGGAGACTCCTTTGATGTACGGTTGAGATTACAGATTGCACGTTCGGGCGCTGCCGCTGATCTTTGTGTTCGCCGACAATGTGAGCTGAAGCAACACTTGTAGCTTGCATCTTCTTTGTAAAAAGCCATCCCCCAGCTTGCTCGCCTAAGACCATGCCTAACAATCCGATCAGAGCAACGATAGGTGGTGCGGGACTCTTCACGCGAATGACCCCATACGCAACTCCCACAAACAGACCTACCACGAGTGAGATGAGCAGTCCTCTCATTTTCGGCCTCCCTTAACCGCTATAATGCTTATGTTCATCGGAAGTTCCTCGTTGTTCATTCCGTCAGTCGAAACTGAGCACCTGCTTCGCTTTCGCCTGTCCGGCAGCCATCCGACTGTACGCGTCCACAGCTTTCTCAAATGGAACGATCTCAATCGGCGGCGGTTTCAAAACCCCGGTTTCAAAACCAGCGCGGAGCTCGTCGGCGATTTCCGCTACCTGTTGCGGCGTCAGTCCATAACTGTCAACTCCAAGCAGCCGGGAGAAGTTGTGATAGAAGTCAACGAGGTTGAAGCTGACACGGGGATTTCCCGCGCTGGCGATAGCCACCTGTCGCCCCCCGAACCCTAGCGATCGCAGCGCTGGCTCGAACAGTGGGCCACCCACCGTGTCAAAGACTGCATTGACGCCTTTTCCCGCGGTCAGTTCCCAGACTTTCTCACGAAGATCTTCGCTCTTGGTATTGACGACCGACTCGGTACCGGGGATCGGATCGGATGTGATATCCGCGCCAATCACGCGCGCCTGCTTCCAATTCGCAATCTGTGTGGCCGCTTGTCCTACTGCTCCCGCGGCGCCGATAATTAGAATGGTTTCGCCCGCTTTGATTTGAACTGCACTCACTACAGATGCCCACGCCGTAATGTAGGGAACTGGGCGATGTTAGCAAAAGGTGCGCGTCACTTGGGGGATCTGGAAAGACGGGAGAAGTCAGCCTAGACTCCAACAAGTCTCTAGTCCGGCACCGGTTGATCTTGCCCGCGTCGGCGCCAAAGCCTGGATTTAAAGGGTTGCCACTCGCGAACTCGGGGCAAATTCGCAGTTGCCGTCTCGATTTTCGTTTGCATCGGAAGGAGCAGGGGAGATGAGGTACAGGAAACTGGGAAATACCGGACTCATCGTCAGCAGCGTGGCACTTGGCACGATGCAGTTCGGCGGCAAGATGAACATGGGCAACCTCGGCCAGGAGGACACAACGCGCATGGTGAAGCTAGCCCTGGACAGGGGGATTAACTTCATCGATACGGCCGACGTGTACAGCCTCGGAGAGAGCGAGACGCTGGTGGGTAACGCCTTAAAGGGTGTGAGAGACCAGATTGTCCTCGCCACCAAAGTCCGGCTCCCGATGAGCGAGAATTTTAACCGGAGCGGAGCGACTCGCGTGAACATCATGCGCGAAGTGGAGGGCAGTCTTCGGCGGCTGCAGACAGATTACATCGATCTATACCAGGTGCATGGATGGGACAGCAACACGCCGCTGGAGGAGACGCTGCGGACGCTCGACGATCTTGTGCGCCAAGGGAAGGTCCGCTACATCGGCCTCTCCAACTTCATGTCATGGCAGGCGGCCACTGCGGTCATGCTGCAGCAGCACCTGGGGTTAGAGAAATTCGTAACGGCGCAGATGTACTACAGCCTCGTCGGTCGCGGTCTCGAATACGAGTTCCAGTCGTTCGCCGAGTATCACAACATCGGCATCCTGGTCTGGAGCCCGCTTGCCGGCGGGTTCCTTTCCGGCAAGTACAGCCGCGCCAACCCTGCTCCTGCCGGCACACGCTTCGCGGAGGCAGGTTCGTTCGTGCCCTTCGACAAGGAGATGGGCTACCGGGTCGTGGACGCGCTGAAGGAGGTGGCGGGTCGGCATGACGTCAGCCCGGCCCGTGTGGCGCTCTCGTGGGTACTCGGACGACCGGCGGTCAGCAGCGTGATCGTCGCTGCCCGCAAGGCCGAACAACTGGAGGACAACATCCGTGCCGTAGACCTTCAGCTCTTGGACGACGACGTCCGTCTCCTGGACGCAGCGTCGGACCCGGGCGTTCCGTATCCGAAGTGGATGGTCCTCCAGCTCGACACCGCGGAAGACCCTCGTTCGAAGATCCTGAATCCCGAGCGCTACGCGGACGGCGGCCCATGGAAGGACCTCCGCCGGTCCCGGTGGTCCGGCTGAGGGCCATCAAACGCGTTCCCCGCCCCGCATCTCCAGGTAAAACGGACACCTCGCGGGTGGGGAACGCAGGTTTGTCAAGCTGAAGCAACCGCGCTATCATACGCGGACCCCGGTCTGCGCGATCAGGGCGGGGCGAACCATGGCTCAGCCGAAATTCCAATCTCAGTTTGCCCACTCCGTCGTTCTGCGCTACGGTCTTGCAGTCGCATCCTCCGCCCAGGCGGATCTCGCGCACATCAATAGGGTGACCACCATGGGAGAGCTGACGGCGTCACTGGCGCACGAAATCAAGCAACCGATTTCCGCGGCAGTCACCGACGCCCGGACCTGCGTGCGGTGGCTTACACGCGATGACCCCGACATCGCAGAGGCGCGCGAAACCGCTGCAAGAATCGTCAAAGACGTAATGCACGCAGCCGACATCATTAACAGCATCAGCTTGCTGTTCAAGAAGGGCACTCTGCAGCGAGAGTTGGTTGATGTAAATGAGCTCATTCGAGAAATGATTGTCCTGCTGCGCAATGAGGCCGCCCGGTACTCGATTTCGATCCGCTCCGACCTCGCCGAGGATATTCCCAGGGTTATGGCAGACCGTATCCAGTTGCAGCAGGTATTCATGAACCTGATGCTCAATGGCATCGACGCCATGAAGGACTTATCTACCGCACGTGAACTTACGATACGGTCGCAACGAGTCAAGGATGGCCAGTTGATGATCTCGGTCAGCGATACAGGTATCGGATTGCCGCAGCAGCAGGCCGAACAGATCTTCAGCGCGTTCTTCACCACGAAGGCTCACGGTACCGGGATGGGACTCCCAATCAGCCGCTCGATTATCGAGTCTCATGGAGGTCGTTTGTGGGCTACATCCAACTCTGAGCGGGGCGCGAGTTCTCACTTCAGTCTGCCCAACGAAGCCGAAAGCCGTCGCACGTCGGCGCAAGACGATGTCCATCCTCTGAGCGCATAAAGACAGATGGATCTGCTGTGTCGCCGGAGACCCTGCAGGACGGCGGCGATGGAGTCATCGCGGCGCACGGACAGCGCGGCCGACCGGCGTTACTGCAATCGCGACAGCGAGCCTGGCCCCCGCAGGGCTGGCTCCATCAACTTCTCGCCGCTTTGAAGACCAGGTCGAGCGACACCCAGATTCTGCATCTTGTGGATCAGCGTAGTGCGTTTCAAGCCAAGTTTGGCGGCTGCGCCTTTCGGGCCGCCGATTATCCAGCCGACTGTTTCCAGGGTCCGCAGAATCAGAGCCCGTTCGGAGTCGCGCAGCGTGGGTGCACCTAGAGAGATGGCGGCGCGCCGCTCAATTTCTGCGGTGGGCAAAGGATTGGGAAGCACGCCAGCGTTTGAGAGGATTACGGCACGTTCGACCAGGTTCTGAAGTTCGCGGACATTCCCCGGCCACTGATATGAACTGAGCGCAGACATCGTTTCGGGAGGAATGTGTTCGATTTCTCTACCCATCCGACGGCCTGAGATCTCGACAAAATGCGTCACCAGGGCTGGAATGTCCTCGCGGCGCTCCCGCAATGGTGGCAGCAAGATGGGGAAGACATTCAGACGATAGTAGAGGTCGCTGCGAAATTCGCCTCTCGCATCCACGGTCCTCTTTCTGCCGCTGGTTGGCTTGCTGCTGCTGGTCGCGGGCTTCGCTGGATCGAGCTTTGCTCAGGAATCACAACCAAGAACGTTCTCGTCTCCTGGCGAAGCGACTGACGCTCTCTTTCAGGCTGCGCAAAACGAGAATGAACCGGCCTTGGAAGCCATCCTCGGAGCAGGAAAGGAGGTCACTACGGCGAGCGACGAAGTCGAGGACAAGCTGGAACGCGAGCAGTTCAAACAGAAATATCAGGAGATGCACCGCCTGGTCCGAGAACCTGACGGAAGCACTGTTCTGTACATCGGCGCAGAAAACTGGCCCTTTCCCGTCCCGTTGGTCTCCAACAGTGGTGAATGGTACTTCGATTCCAAGACCGGTGCAGAGGAAATTCGGTTCCGAAGAATTGGAGAGAATGAGGATGTAGCGATTCAAGTCTGCGAAAAGTTTCCGATCACAAACAAGGGCCGAGACGCAAAGCCAGCTAGCTACGACCCGATTACCGAATTTGCCCAAAGCCTCGTAGCCGCTAATACAGCCAACGCCAACAGCAATGGCTCCCCTCCCTTCCACGGATACTACTTTCGAATCGTGACTGGAAATTCCGCGGCTGGGACTAATAGCTATGTTTCTGGCGGTGACCAAAAGAAGAGTGGCGTGGCTTTGATTGCTTATCCCGCGGAGTACCGGTCGTCTGGGGTCAAGACTTTCATAGTCACCCGGAATGATGTCGTTTACGAAAAAGACCTCGGACCTAACACGACGACGGCCGCGCCCGCTATAAAAGTGCGCGGTTCGGGTTGGCACTTGGCGGAGTGATGGAATCGACGGCGAGTTCTGTGCTTAGGAAATTGAGACTGAATAGAACTTTCGTCATCGGATTAGCCGAGGATATCTTGGAAACTGACCGGGATTACGGAGTTGGCTTCCTGAGTCAAGTCCGCTTCGTATGCCCACAGGAGGACTTGCCATGACTCCGAACGATAGCGACTCGAATCACTCACGCGTCGATTCTTGCGAGCAGTCGCCGGCGACTGGCAGAATGCTTGCAAGCCAGAAGCCGGGTGTAAGCAGGAGAGAGTTTCTCGGCATGACTGCTGCATCCTTATTAATGGCCGGAAGCCTAAGCGGGGCCGCAAAGCCGGATAGCAAGAACGGAATTCCTCATCGAACTCTGGGCCGCACCGGCGAAAAAGTTTCGCTGGTCGGACTCGGCGGGTATCACCTGGGCAAACAGAGCGACCCCGAGGAAAGCATTCGGATCATTCGCACTGGAATCGATGAAGGGATCAATTTTCTCGATAACTGCTGGGACTATAACAACGGAGAGAGCGAAATTCGAATGGGCAGAGCGCTGCGCGATGGTTATCGCCAGAAAGCCTTCTTGATGACCAAGATCGATGGCCGAAATAAGACCGCCGCCGAAAGTCAAATCAATGAATCGTTGCGCCGGTTGCAGACGGACCGAATCGACTTACTGCAGTTCCATGAAGTGATTCGCGATTCCGATCCGGATCGCATTTTCGCCAAGGGCGGGGCAATTGAGGTCGTCCTGGAAGCCAAGAAAGCGGGCAAGGTCCGTTTTGTCGGTTTCACAGGCCACAAGAGTCCAGACATTCATTTGAAGATGCTGGCCACCGCCGCACAGCATGGCTTCACGTTCGATGCTGTCCAGATGCCTCTCAACGTAATGGACGCCCACTTCAACAGCTTCGAGAAGAAAGTGTTGCCAGTCTTGACCAAGGACGGCGCGGGGGTTCTCGGCATGAAACCAATGGGCGACCATTTTATTCTAGGGAGCAAGACTGTCACGGCGGTCGAGTGTCTGCAATATGCCATGAATCTTCCCACGAGTGTTGTTATCACGGGCTGCGATTCGCTCCCGATCCTTCAGCAGGCGCTCCAGGCCGCCCGAACTTTTCAGCCGATGGACTCTTCCCAGGTGGCAGCTCTTCTCGCAAAGACCGCAAAGGCGGCGGAAGGGGGCGCGTTCGAACTCTACAAAACTAGTCACCACTTTGACGGCACCGTCGCCAACCCGCAGTGGCTCGGCTAGAAACAGAACGATCCCGGAACGAACAGCAGGTGGGGCTGCAACGATGGAATTACTGGGAACGAAGCAAAAGGCGGGCAAGGGTCCGCGCATCCTGCTTCTCATCGGTGCGCAGATGTTTCTTCCAGCTCTGGGATGGGCCCAGACTGCTGCATTGCCTGAACCTCCGCAAGTGCGAGCGAACGGGCACGTCGTATCGCTCACGCTGCATGCAGTGAACGAAAATGGCCGGGATGCCTTTGCCTTCGACGGTGCGAGCGTCGCCCCCGTGATCCGTGCTTCCCCGGGGGACGTTATCCGAATCACCTACATCAATGATCTTCCTCCCAAGTCCAGCGAGACTTGCGCGGTGAATCCCTGCATGGACATGACGAACTTGCATTTTCATGGGCTCACGGTCTCGCCGAACTCCCCGCAGGATGACGTGCTGGGAATGCTCGCCATGCCTGGCCAGGTTTTACAGTACTCGGTGGAGATTCCACGCGATCATCCCCCGGGTCTGTTTTGGTACCACACTCATCCGCACGGCGAGAGTCATCGACAGGTGTTGGATGGAATGTCAGGAGCCATCGTCATCGAAGGGATGGAACGTTATGTCTCGGAACTCGGACTACTTCGTGAGCGCGTGATCGTTGTGCGCGGCCGTTCCATTGAGCGGAATCCGAATGCGGCCGAACTCAGGCGCAATGTCGAAATCCCAGCCAAGGGATGTGGCGTAGAAGCCGAGGCAGTCGAAGTGTTTACCGTGAATGGGGCACTTCGACCGCGAATCGAGATCGCGCCGAAAGAGCGGCAATTCTGGCGCATCGTAAACGCCTCTCCGGATCGCTATTTGGACCTGCAGTTGGATGGACAGACTTTTGAGATCGTGGCGCTTGACGGGATGCCACTCGCGTACCACGAACCCAAGGTCCCGACGCGCACCACTGATCACTTACTGCTGGCGCCTGCCGGACGGCTCGAAGCGATCGTCACCGGTCCACCGTCTGGATCGCATCATGCTCTGCGCACGCTTTGTGTGGATACCGGTCCGGACGGAGATCCCAATCCGGGGATGGTGCTGGCAGATCTGGTGCAGTCCAGCTCGGATCGTTCCGACTCAAATGCACCACCTAAGCAAATGCGCGCTACCGGCGAGCGTCCGCCCCTCTACAAGGAGCTCGACGTTGAGCGATTGAAGAAGGCCGCACCGGACTTCACTGTTACCTTCACAGAAGACAAGAACGGCTTCTACATCAACGGGCGCAAGTTCGCGCCGGATGCAAGTCCGATGACGAGCGCTCGCGTCGGTACGTATCAGCATTGGCGTATTGTCAACGAAACAGCTGAACTACATCCTTTCCACATCCACCAGGTCCACTTCCTGGCCTACGCGGAAAACGGTGTTCCGCTCTCGCATCCTGCGTGGCTTGATACCGTGAATGTTCCCTATCGCGGCTCCGTTGATGTCATTCTGGATTTCACCGATCCTGTCATCAAAGGCATGTCGGTATTCCATTGTCATCTGCTGAATCACGAGGACAAGGGGATGATGGCCAAGATCCTGTTCAAGTAGCCGGTTTCCACTATGCCGCCCGCGCAGGTGGTGTTCTCCTCTTTTAACTCAGTCGTCCCTTGGAGGGCGCCGACGGAAGTTGTGTTGGCGCAATTGCCATCGCTTACGCAGCGGTCTCTGCGACGAACGTTTCGATCTCGTTGACTTCATCTTCGGTGAGGTGAAACTCGCCAGCGCGCATGACTCCCTCTGCCTGCTGCGCATTGCGGGCTCCGACGATGGCGCCGGTCACGGCGGGATGGCGCAGCGTCCAGGCAATTGCCACCTCGCCGACAGAACGGTTGTCACGGTTGGCTATCGCTCGCATGCGCTCGACCAGCGCCAGATTGTGAGTGAGATTTGGTTCCGTGAAGTCGGGATGCCCCTTGCGCCAGTCGTCCCGCGGCAACCTCGCCGCGCGCTCGCGAGTCATAGCGCCGGTCAAGAGACCGGAAGCCATCGGGGAATAAACGATGACCCCAATGCCTTCGCTCAGGCAGTAGGGCAGGATCTCGTCTTCGATCTCGCGATGCACCAGCGAATACCGCGGCTGCAGAGAAGTTACGGGCGCTATGGTCTGGGCGCGACGGAGTTGCTGAACATTGAAGTTAGACACTCCAATCCAGCGCACCTTGCCTTCGCGCTTCAGGGCGGCGAGCGTGGACCATCCTTCTTCCAGTTCGGGTGAATCGGGGTCGGGAGGCCAGTGGATTTGGTAAAGATCGATTACGTCGACGGAAAGGCGGCGAAGGCTATCCTCGACTTCGCCGCGGATCGAGTCGGCGGTCAGTACTTTCTCTACCTCACCGTTGGCATCCCCGCGCAGGCCGCACTTGGTAAAGACGTAAGGTCTGGAGCCGCGCCAGTCCTTCAAAGCACGGCCAACCACTTCCTCGGAGTGTCCCAGACCGTAGACGGCGGCCGTGTCGATCCAGTTGACGCCCAGTTCGAGCGCACGGTGAATGGCGGCGATAGATTCATTGTCGTCCTGCGAACCCCAGGCGAACTGCCAGCCCGAGCCGCCGATCGCCCAGGCTCCATAGCCCACTCGAGTAATGTTCAAGTCAGAATTGCCGAGTTTGCGCATTTCCATTTAATTCTCCTTTCAAAGTTCCTGGCGACCGTTCGCCAGTGAGATGACTCAACCTTGCCGCACCTCCTCTTGTGGCATCGGCGTTTTGGCCCTCCGATCAACTCGCCATCGAGGCGGAGTGGATATCTGCGATACCGGCAACATCTTCCATTCGCCGCAGGACAGCGGAGAAGTCGTCTTCTTTGTGCTGCACGAGCTCCTCCGAATTGACGCGAAACGCCGCCTCAGTCGCAGGCATGGGGATATGCGCTGCTGCTGCCGCTTTTAGAATCAACTCGAAATCCTTGTTCATCAGGCGAAGTGGAAATTGCGGTGTGTAATCGTTGATCGCGACCCTAGCCAGCTTGCCCACATGAGCCGGCGCGATCACAGCTGTCTTTGACAAGACCTCAAGCAAGCGTTCGCGATTCAGACCAACTGTCTCCCCAAGGACCACAGCCTCAGCGATGGCCTGCATGCCAATACCTAACAGCGTGTTGACTACCAACTTCATCGCCGTCCCGGACCCGGGACCGCCCAGAAGAAAGTATTGCTTTGCAATCGCCTGGAATATTGGTTCAGCAGCGCGGAACGAGTCTTGGTTGCCGCCGGCCAGTAGCGTCAGGATGCCTTGTTCCGCGGCAGGAGTGCTGCCCGAGATGGCGACATCCAGTACCTCGATGCCACTCTCGGCGCCAAGCCTGTGCAATTCCCGCGAACTCTCCGGGGAGATCGTACTCATCTCTAACACGATGGTTCCTGGCCGCGCCTTAGCAAAAACTCCCGCTGGCCCGGTATAAACGCTTTGAACTGCTTCATCGTTGGTCAGGCATGAAAGAATCACATCGGCGGTGCGCGCCAGTTCTGGAATGTTCCCAGCAGCGAAACCTCGCTTCGCTGCGACGGCTTCCGCCTTGGCGATATCCCTGTCGTATGCGACGAGCGGGTATCTGTGATCAAGCAGGCGTTGTGCGATTCGGCTTCCCATGTTGCCCAGGCCAATGAATCCAAGTTTCGCGTTATCTGCTGTAAGAAATTTCATAAGTCTCCTTCTATCTCCTGACAAGTGGTAGTCGACGTTCACGCGCGGCCAAACAATAAATAAGGGCACCCTGCGGTGTCAACGGACCTGACTGCGATCTCCTGAATGCATTTCCTGTGCCAAAACTACAAAACAATGTGAACGCCGGAAAATGAAGGTGCGGTTGATCAATACACTACAAGCGCGTCACGTCGACAGCGCACTTCCGCTGATATTCGCAGCTTCCGAAGTTGAAATCGAGAACGCGAGTCGAGTCGAAATGCCGACGTTGGTGTCAACCGCGGGACGAACACTGATTGACACAAAGCCCTGCCTAACCGCCCAGTCGACTCATGTTGCTGAAAATGCTCGACTAAATTGCCTTCCGGTTGATTGGAAACAGGCGTGCATTTTGATGTCCGGACCGGGAACGTAGCAGCCTGAGGGTTAAACAAACCACGGTTTAGCGAACCGACGACTGTCGGCGATTAACAAACCAGGGAAAATTCTATGTGGATTGTTCGACTAGCATTGCGGCGGCCCTATACGTTCGTGGTGGTGTCCATACTCATCGTGATCCTGGGCGGGCTCGCGATTGTTCGCACTCCAACCGACATTTTCCCGAACATTGACATTCCTGTCGTCAGCATCATCTGGAACTACAACGGTCTGACGCCGGACGACATGAGTGACCGCATCGTTAGCGTCACGGAGCGAGCCCTTACCACTACCGTTGATAATATCGAACATGTCGAGTCGCAATCGCTGTATGGAGTGGCCGTAGTTAAAGTTTTCCTGCAGCCCACCGCGAACATTCAGCAGGGCATTGCACAGATCACGGCGATCTCTCAAACCCAACTGAGACAATTGCCCGCTGGAACTACGCCACCCCTCATCCTAGCCTACAGCGCATCAAGCGTCCCCGTACTCCAATTGGCTCTTTCTGGCCAAGATCTATCGGAGCAAGAACTCAACGACTATGGTCTGAATTTCATTCGAACGCAGCTCATTACCGTACCTGGGGCATCGGTGCCTTATCCGTACGGCGGCAAACAGCGTCAGGTACAGGTGGATCTGAATACTACCGCGCTCCAGTCAAAGGGCCTGTCGGCGCTGGACGTGGTGAATGCGATCAGCCTGCAGAACCTCATCCTGCCCACCGGAACGGCTAAAATCGGCCCCAAAGAATACGATGTTTCCATTCCCAACGCAGCCCCGCAGACGATCTCAGAGCTGAACCAAATCCCGATCAAGACGACTGGCAGCACTACGATCTACATCAAAGATGTCGCGTGGGTACGAGATGGTTTCCCCCCGCAGACCAATGTCGTGAAAGTCAACGGGCAGCGCTCAGTGTTGTTGACCATCCAAAAGGCAGGGAACGCCTCAACGCTGGACGTGATCGCAGGTATCAAGGCCCTTCTGCCTCAAATTAAGACGACAGTTCCACCCCAACTGCAGATAACTCCATTGGCGGATCAGTCGATTTTTGTCCGTGGCGCGATCAGCGGAGTGGTTAGGGAAACGCTGATCGCCGCATGCCTGACGGCTTTCATGATCCTCACTTTTCTGGGCAGCTGGCGAAGCACATTGATCATCGCGACCTCAATCCCGCTGGCGATCCTGACCTCCATCATTGTGTTCAGTGCGATCGGAGAAACGATCAATATCATGACGCTGGGTGGCCTCGCTCTGGCGGTGGGCATTCTGGTGGACGATGCCACGGTCGAAGTCGAGAACATCAATCGCAATCGCGAGGCCGAGCCCGACAAGGACATGGACGAAGTCGTTCTCGACAGCGCATCGCAAATCGCAACCCCGGCTTTCGTCTCCACCCTATCGATCTGCATTGTGTTTGCGCCCATGTTCTTGCTGTCAGGAGTGGCTCGGTACCTTTTTGTGCCGCTCGCCGAAGCGGTGGTTTTCGCCATGTTGGCCTCGTATTTCCTTTCGCGGACCATCGTGCCCACCATGGCCAAGTACCTTCTGCGGGTAGACAAGAAGGAGGCCGGAGATGCCCCCAGCCGCAATCCGCTAGTACGGCTTCAAAAGCGTTTTGAGGCAGCCTTCGAGAGATTTCGCCACGGCTATCGCGGGCTGCTGCAGAGCTGCCTCCATCACCGGAGTGTTTTCCTGACTGCGTTCTTCGCGAGCTGTCTCGCCTCTCTGGCAGTTCTGATTCCTTGGCTGGGGCGGGACTTCTTCCCCAGCGTAGACAGCGGCACTTTCAAACTTCATATGCGTGCTCCCACCGGTATGCGAATTGAACAAACCGCCAATCTCTGTGATCTGGTCGAACGGTCGATTCGACAGCAGATTCCGGCTGGGGAAGTCCAGAGCGTCATTGACAACATCGGCTTGCCGTTTAGCGGCATCAATCTCTCGTACAGCAATTCGGCGCCAGTGGGGACATCGGACGCCGACATTCTCGTAAACCTGTCCGCCAATCACCATCCCACCGACAACTACATTCACCAGCTTCGTCAGACACTCCCCCGACAGTTCCCGGGGGTTACGTTCGCCTTCCTGCCCGCTGACATGGTCGGTCAGATTCTGAATTTTGGTTTGCCGGCGCCCATCGATGTCCAGGTTATCGGGAACAACCTGGAGGGGAATCGAAGCTACGCTGATGCGTTGTTCGCGAGAATGAGGTACGTGCCAGGAACCGCGGATCTGCGAATCCAACAGCCCTTCGATGAGCCCTATCTGCGTCTGAGCGTCGAGCGTACAAAAGCACAACAGCTTGGATTTACAGCTCAAAATATTGCGCAGAATCTCCTGGTGTCCCTGAGCGGCAGCTTCCAGACTTCACCAACCTTCTGGGTTGACCCAAAAAACCGTGCTAGTTACTCCATCGCAACTCAGACGCCGCAGTACCGGGAAGACACCTTGCAAGACTTAGAAAACATTCCGATCACGGGCACAGACCCATCGGCTCCCCCATCTCTCATGGCCAGTCTGGTATCGGTGCAACGGGGAACGGGAATGGCAGTGGTTTCTCATTACAACGTAGCGCCCGTGATTGACATCTTTGGCTCTGTTGCGGGACGCGATCTGGGTGGCGTGGCCGACGATATTAACAAGATCATCGCCGCCACCCGGCAGCAATTACCGCGCGGTTCTCAGGTCGTTGTCCGCGGTCAAGTTCAGACGATGCGAGCTTCTTACGTGGGCCTACTGAGCGGATTGCTGTTCTCGATCGTGCTCGTGTATCTGCTGATCGTGGTCAACTTTCAGTCCTGGCTCGATCCTTTCATTATGATTTCCGCCCTGCCCGCGGCGCTCGCCGGGATTGCCTGGTTCCTGTTTATAACCCACACAACGCTGAGCGTGCCTGCACTCATGGGAGCCATCATGTGCACGGGCGTCGCGACCTCAAACAGCATCTTGGTGGTCAGCTTTGCTACAGAACAAATGATGGATGGACACGATTCCGTCAGCGCCGCACTGGAAGCAGGCTTCACCCGTTTTCGCCCCGTGCTGATGACCGCTCTGGCCATGATTATCGGTATGGTGCCCATGGCTCTCGGGCTAGGGGACGGCGGTGAACAAAATGCTCCTCTCGGCCGGGCCGTTATAGGGGGGCTGCTGTTCGCCACGGTTTCAACATTATTGTTTGTCCCCGTATTCTTCAGCGTTCTACAGGGTTCACGCCGGCACCCAGGTCAAACGGGACAGAAAGGCTAGGTACCGAGCCGTATGGAGTCATTTATGTCGCCTCAAACTGAACAAGGAAGACGATCCGGCGAGCCAACGCTCCCGTTGAATGATGGGGCAGTAGGGAAGCGTTCGTACAAGACATGGCTGGGCGTGGCGATTGCGTTGGTCCTGGTTGCCGCGCTCCTGGTATCGGGCATCTGGTCCCGCGTCAGAGCCCGCACGACCCTAACCGCGGAGACGGATCAAGCAGCTCTGACGGCAGTGTCGGTCGTATCGCCAAAACGGACCGCGCCCGCGCAGGAGATCACCCTCCCCGGAAATGTACAACCATTCATCACCTCCCCGGTTTATGCACGAACGAATGGGTATCTGAGGAAGTGGTATTTCGATATTGGAGCACACGTCAAGCAAGGCCAACTGCTTGCTGTTATCGAGACTCCGGAAGTCGATCAGCAACTGGAGCAATCGATTAGCAACCTGGACACCGCAAGAGCGAATCTCGCGCTCGCCGAGATCACCAAGAACCGCTACCAGGGATTACTGAAGAGCAATGCTGTTGCCCAGCAAGATGTGGACAACGCCGTCGGCACCTACAACGCCAACAAGGCCATCGTTGAAGCCAGTCAGGCCAACGTTAAGCAACTCCAGGCACTGCAGTCTTTCGAGAAGATCTACGCTCCGTTCGACGGAGTTATCACGGCCCGAAATACCGACATCGGCGACCTCATCAATTCTGGCAGCACCAGCAATGTGAAAACCGATCTCTTTCACATCGCTCAACCCGGAGTGTTGCGTGTTTACGTGAACGTCCCTGAGGAATATTCGCGGGGAATCAAAGTCGGGATGACGGCAGATCTCAGTCTGGCGGAGTTTCCCGGGCGCACATTCCAGGGAAAACTGGTGCGCACTGCCGATGCCATCAATGTGACAACGCGCACCCTGCTGATCGAAATCGATGTCGAAAATCCAACCGGTACGCTGCTCACGGGCTCTTACGCAGAGGTTCACTTGGCGATCCCGGCGGAGGCTTCTACCTTCCTGCTTCCGGTGAATACATTGCTGTTCCGCTCGGAGGGTCTACGCGTCGGTATTGTGAAGAACGGCAAAGTCGTGCTCGCTGCTGTGACGCCCGGACACGACTTCGGTAATGAGATAGAGATTGTCTCCGGCCTCCAGTCGGATGATCAGGTCATTCTCAACCCGCCGGACTCGATCGTCTCCGGACAGGGAGTGCAAATTGTCCAGGCAACCTTGCCGGGGGATATCAAGTGAAACGCGCTCGAAAGCTAATTTCGTTCGATAACCCGCGGCTGACGTGTTGGCTGGAACTTCTGCTTGCGATAACGGTGATCCCACTAAGTGGATGCGTGGTCGGGCCTAAGTACCGCCCTCCGGTAGCACAGGCTCCTCCCGCCTATAAAGAGTTGGGGGACTGGAAACCCGCTGAACCCAATGACCAGAGTCTTGGCGGTACGTGGTGGACGATTTTTCAAGATCCTCAACTTGATGCCCTGGAATTGCAGGTCAATGTATCGAGTCAGAATCTAAAGGCGGCCGAGGCGCAGTTCCGGCAAGCGCGCGCGGTCCTGCGCTACTATCGGGCTGATTACTATCCAACGGTGACGGCCGGGCCATCCGCAACACGGACCCTCGTATCCGGGAACAGTCCCACCAACACAGCTTTGCGTGGCACCACCTACAACAACTTTGTGCTGCCATTTGACGTTTCCTATCAAGCTGACGTGTGGGGGCGAGTTCGAAAAAACGTGGAGTCCTATCGAGAGCAGGCGCAGGCAAGTGCAGCGGACTTGGCGACGGTTAATCTGAGCATGCACGCGGATCTGGCAGTTGATTACTTTCAGGCCCGCAGCCTGGACGCCGAGGAACAGCTACTGAACTCTACGGTTAAGGATTACGAGCAAGCCTTGGAATTGAATGAAAGCCGCTTCCACGGAGGCATTGCTTCAGAAGTCGACGTCGAGCAGGCAAAGACTCAACTGCAAACGACGCGGGCAGAAGCGATCGATGTGGGCGTGGCGCGTGCGCAGTACGAACACGCAGTCGCGATTCTTATCGGAAAACCTCCCGCGGAATTCAGCCTTCCCCCACTGCCTCTCACCGCACCACCTCCGCACATCCCAATCAGCGTGCCCTCGGAGCTCCTGGAAAGACGCCCAGATATCGCAGCCGCAGAACGGCGGGTAGCGTCCGCCAATGCCCAAATCGGCGTCGCGAAAACGGCTTACTACCCGCTGATCAATTTGGGTGCCGCGGGAGGCTTTGAAAGCTCCGCCATCACAACCCTCATCAACGGTCCGAGTGGCTTGTGGTCTATCGGACTGTCTGCCGTCGGAACAGTTTTCGATGTAGGAAGACGCCGTTCTCTCAACGACCAGGCACGTGCGGCTTATGACTATCAAGTCGCTGCCTATCGCCAAGACGTGCTCACTGGATTCCAACAGGTGGAAGACAATCTGGCGGCCGTCCGAATTCTGGAACATGAAGCGCAGGTCCAGGATGAAGCGGTGGTGGCGGCACAGAACTCCCTGAACCTTTCCGTCATTCGCTACAAGGGTGGGGTCACAAGTTATCTGGAGGTGATCACCGCGCAAAGTGCGGCCCTAGCCAATGAGGTGACGGCAGTCAACATTCTGGGACGGCGGATGGCGAATACCGTCTTATTGATCCAAGCGCTTGGTGGTGGATGGGATCGTTCAAGTTTGCCGGCGCGACCAGAGTGCTGCGCAAACTCGTGAGCGACAATGCCCATTGACAGGTTCACTGAGCCGAGCAACATGCAAAAGAGGACGTCGTGAGAATCAACAAAATGAAAGCGTTGCGTTTTACTGAGTTTGGACCGCCGTCGGTGTTGCGAATCGAAGACCGCGGCCGCAGGCTACAGCGGACGTAGGAATTTCTGAAGAGAGTGAGGACTTGAGCTATGGCCCTGAAAATCGTATGGCGAAATCCGCTTTCATTGATCAGGACTGAACGAACAGTGCGGCGAATTAGAAAAGATCAGCTTGACGCAGTGTACGCAGTCACCGCATTTGGTATGGCCAAAAACATAGCCGCACTGTTGGTTCTGCTGTTCTCAAGTCATCTCTATGCGCAGGAAGTAACCGTCCTGAAGAACGTGAACGTAATCGATGGCACGGGCGCGGCAGTGCAGCGCAACATAATAGTTGTCATCGCAGGCGATCGGATTCGCTCCGTTTCGACTGACGGGACGCGCACGCCCTCAAATGCAAAAGTCATTGATATGCATAGCCAGACGATCATGCCCTTGATCATCAATACGCATGGGCATCTCGGTCTCGTAAAAGGCACTTCCTCGTCGGCTGTCAATCAAACCGACGACAATTTTCGACATCAGCTGCTGCGATATCAGGAGTACGGAGTTGGGGCGGTGCTGTCAATGGGTACCGACGGCCCGAAGTTCGCGGAAATACGGGCAGCCTCGCGCAGCGGGACATTGCCGGGAGCAGACGTTTTTTCCGCCGGCATCGGAATAGGTGCGAAGGATGGAGTACCGCCTGTTGGCATGGGTTTCACTACTGTCTTGCGGCCTACGACTCCTGCCGAAGGCCGAAAGTGTGTTGCGCAACAGGCGTCACTGAAGCCTGACTTCATAAAAATCTGGGTTGATGATTTCTGGGGGCAATATCCCAAAATGCCGCCCGAAGTTTACAAGGCCATCATTGATGAAGCACATAAAAACGGTCTGCGAGTCGCCGCGCACCTGTATCACTTAGACGATGCTCGCTCTCTTGTCGCCGACGGCGTGGACGTGATCGCGCACAGCATTCGTGACGGCGATGTCGATGGCGCCTTGCTCGCGGACATGAAGAAACAACACGTTGCGTATATCCCGACATTGTCTCTGGACGACTTCGCCGTCGCGTACGGGAGTGATCCTGCCTGGACTAATGATCCGTTTTTCCGGGCAGCACTGGATCCCGGCTTGCTTGAGATGATCACCAGCCCCGAGTACCAGGCGAAAACGCGTGCGAGTAAAGTCACCGCTCAGGAGGCCACGGCGCTTCCCGTTGCGATGAGAAACCTGAAGAAAATTTACGACGCGGGCATTCTCGTGGCGCTGGGAACCGATTCCGGCGCGACTCCGATTCGCGTGCAAGGGTTTGCGGAGCACATGGAGTTGGCGCTGATGGTGCAGGCGGGGCTGACGCCCCTCCAGGCGATCAGCGTGGCCACGAAAAACGGAGCGCAACTGCTCCGTGTAGAAGACCAGTACGGAACCATCGAGAATGGTAAGAAAGCGAACTTCATTGTGCTGGAGAAAGACCCGTCACAGGACATTAGGAACACCCAGACTATCCGGGCGGTTTGGAAGAACGGCGCCATAGTAAGTGATGGACCTGCTGTAACGACACCGTAAGCACTACGTAAATGTAGGGAATGCCATTCCTGGTTCGAATCCAAGCGGGCCCACCAAACCCTCAGTCAGTGCATCACCCTACTGGCAAACTGAAGTAAAAAACCGACCCGTGTCCCAACTGGCTGGTGAGGCCGAGGTGGCCGCCATGGACTTCGATTATGGCTTTGCAGATCGCCAGTCCCATGCCCGTGCCGTGGACTTGCACGCGCTGGTTTCGTCCCCGGTAAAACTTTTCGAAGACGAGGGATTGCTCAAAATCGTCGATGCCGGGACCGCGATCGGCGATGTTGATGGTGAGCATCTCGTTGTCCTTGGCTTCGGCGGTGATGCGGATCGGAGCACCGGCAGGTGAGTATTTGGCGGCGTTTTCGATCAGGTGGACCAGAACTTCCTTGATGTGAGCGGGATCCATGCGCGCGTTGGGAAGGCCGGTGGGGATTCTGACTTCCACGGGATGCTGGACCAGGAGTTGCTTCAGTTCGTCGAGCGCTTCGTTGACCACGGGACCGATGGGCGCGGATGTGAAGCGAAATTCCACTTTGCTGGCATCCAACTGCGCCATCTCGGCGGCCTCTCCGATCAACCGGTTCAAGCGATCGCTTTCCTCATTGATGATGGTCAGCAGTTCCTGTCTCTCCTCGGGCGAGTGATTCGAGCTGCCGAGAAGCGAGGTCACCGACGCCTTGATGGCGGTGAGTGGAGACCGAAATTCGTGGGTGACGGAATCGAGCAGGACGGAGCGCAATTGCTCGCTTTCGCGGGAGGCCTCAGCGCGGCTGAGTCTTTCGATGGCGCCCGCGCGCTCAATGGCAATGGCCACCAGGCTGCCGATAGCCTCGAGGGTTTGCCGCGAAAGCACCGAACCGGAGACGCCCATACAGCCCACCACGCGCATGCCCATGTGCAGCGGCATAAGGGCCAGCTGATGAGTAGCGTCGATTCGCGGTTCACCGCGCACGCAGATCAACTGGAGATCGTGCGATTCCAATCCGTCGATGGCGGGGCCGGAGCGATAAACGTCGCTACGACTGGACAGCGAAATCGCGGCTGACCGGATGCCGAATGAATCCACGATGTAGCGGGGAATCAGGTTCAACAACTCGGCCGGGTTGTCGCTCGAAAGCAGCAACTGGCTGAAGGCGTACAGGCGTTCGAGTTCCAGTCGGCGCTCGACGGCAGCGCGCGCCCCGCGGCGGGCGCGGGCCGACAGTTCGCTGACCGCTCCCGCGGTGACCAGGAAGGCGACCAGTGCGATCCAGTTCTGCGGGTCGGCAATGGTAAAGGCGCCGATCGGAGGCAGGAAAAAATAATCAAAAGCGAGGGCGGCGATCACCGCCATGAAAATGGCTTGCCGCAAGCCCCAGGAAGCGGAGATGCCGAGGACGCTCAGTACGAAGGCGAGCGCCACTGTGGTCGGATTCAGATGGAGCCAGCGGTAGCCGACGAGAGTAATTCCGGCTACAAACAGTGTCGCGATCAGGTATCCGGTTCCGGATCTGGTCGCAGCGTTCACGAGGCGATTGTAATCGAAAGGCAAGGTTTCGAGGTGGGGTTAAGAAATTAGGTCAGAGGTTGGAGATCAGATTGCAGAGGTTGAATCAGCACACAAACAGCGCCGACGATCCTGGGATTTAACCTCTGCAATCTGATCTCCAACCTCTGACCTTCCCTTGAAACTTTGAAACCTTTCTTTTTCCCACATTCGACAAAGTCCGATGTCTCAACGACAATAATCGCGATGCCCAAGACTCCCGAGCAATGGCTGGAGGAATGTTCGCCGACGAAGAAGGGCGGCAGGTTCAAGCTCTTTCTTGGTTATGCTCCGGGCGTGGGCAAGACCCACACCATGCTGACCGAGGCGATCCGCCGGCACACCCGCGGCGAAGACGTGGTGATTGGGGTTGTGGAAACCCACGGACGGAAAGCGGTGGCGGAACTGGTCACGAGTCTGGAAGTGGTGCCGCGCAAAGAGATCGAGTACAAGGGCGCGCTTTTCGAAGAGATGGATGTGGACGCCATTCTCGCGCGCAAGCCCTGCGTTGCGCTGGTGGACGAACTGGCGCACACCAATATCGAGGGCAGCAAGCATCGCAAGCGCTATGAAGACGTGCTGGAACTGCTGGATGCGGGGATCGACGTTCTCTCTACCATGAACATCCAGCATCTGGAGAGCGTGACTCCGACGGTGCAGGGAGTCACCGGGATCCAGGTGCGGGAGACGGTTCCGGACTGGGTGCTGCAAAGAGTCAACGAAGTGGTGATGATCGACCTGACTCCGGAAGCGCTGCAGAACCGGATGCGGCGCGGCGACGTTTATCCGCAGGAACGGGTGGGGCGGGCGCTGGAGAATTTTTTCCGCGAGACGAACCTGATCGCTTTGCGAGAGCTGGCATTGCGTCAGGTGGCGCAACAGGTAGACCTAAGCCTGGAACAGCACCGGGTGGACGAAGAGCAAGATCGCGGAGCGGTAGCCATCCGCGAACGGATCGCTGTATGCATCAGTTCGAACCCGGCGGCGCAGTATCTAATCGCGCGCGGGGCGCGCATGGCGCAGGCTATGAATGCCGAGCTTTTTGTTGTTTATATCGACCTGGGGCAGGATGCCAGCGAAGCGAATCAGCGGACCCTGGCTGCGAACATACGCTTCGCGGAAAACGTTGGAGCCTCGATCGTACGGCTGAAGGGGAAGACCGTGGCCGAGGCGGTAGCGGAATTCGTCAACGAGAAACACATCACGCAAGTTGTTTTTGGACGCTCCGCGACGCGGGGCTGGAAACGATATTTCTATCTTTCGGCGATCCATCAATTTTTGCGCGACGCCCCGGCGGTGGACGTGCACATCGTGACGCAGGAGCCCGGCTGATCGGGCAGGTTGGAGCATAGACGTTGGAGCACAAACACATACTGGTGGTGGACGACGAGGCCCAGATCACGCGGGTGCTGCGGACTTCTCTTTCCAGTCACGGATATGACATTCGCGTGGCCAACGACGGCGAGACTGCGCTGGAGATCATGAAAGACTGGTCGCCGGATTTGGTCATCACCGACCTGACGATGCCCAACATGGACGGACTGGAGTTGTGCCGGCAACTGCGCACGAAGACGCAAATTCCGATCATCGTGCTCTCGGTGCGGGGGGAGGAGCGGACCAAGGTGAAAGCTCTGGATGCGGGCGCGGATGACTATGTGACCAAGCCGTTCGGTATGGAGGAACTGCTGGCGCGCGTCCGCGCCAATCTTCGCCGCGCGCGGAAGGAAGAGTCGGAACTGGAGCCGATAGAAACGGGCGACTTCAAGATCGATCCCGGGGCGCGCAGCGTTTTTGTGAAGGACCGCGCGGTCCACCTCACGCCGAAAGAATTTGACTTACTCGCGTATCTGGCCCGTCACGCCGGCAAAGTGGTAAC